>CATMVR010000036.1 GCA_950075905.1 uncultured Persicitalea sp.
AGCTGCTTCCGGTTCAAAAAAAGACGGGGGGCACCGTACTTGCAGATGTGCCCCCCGCACTCCATAATGCACCTACCCTGACCCACCAGCAGATTGAACAGCTGGCGGCTCTGCTCGATCATCTCAGAGAAGCGTTTGGCCAGCCACAGGATATAGAATTTGCTTACCAGAGCAACAAACTTTTTCTGCTTCAGGCTCGTCCTGTCACGGCTCTGGATAAAAAGAGCGTTGAAAAAAAAGACAATTATATCCTCTGGGACAACAGCAATATCATTGAGTCATATCCGGGCGTTACCACTCCGCTGACATTCTCCTTTATTACCAGTTCTTACCAGGGAGCCTATAGCCGGTTTAGTGCGTACCTGGGTGTGAGTAAAAAAGTACTTGAAGAAAACAGACATGTATTTGCCAATACGCTGGGATTGCTGAATGGCCGGGTCTATTACAATCTCAGAAGCTGGTATCTGATGCTGGCCATGTTACCGGGATACAGCCTCAATGCCCGCTACATGGAAAACATGATGGGTGTAAAAGAGCGGTTTGACATACCAGACAACTACCTGATGACCAAAGGCAAAGCCCGCTGGCGCCTTCTGCTGCTGGCTATCAGCATGCTGAACAGGTACCTGAGTTTGCCTCGTCAAAGAAGAGAATTCATGAAGCTAATCCATGCAACCATCTCCCGTTATAAAGCCATAGACTTTACAAAAAAAGATGCTCAGGAACTTATGGCTCATTATCTGGATTTTGAGAAAAACCTGCTTGACGAGTGGAAAGCACCTCTTTTGAACGATTTTTTTGCCATGATCTGGTTTGGAATACTTCAGAAGCAGTGCGTCCGATATTTCGGCCAACTCCATCCCAATATTCATAACGACCTGCTGTGTGGAAGCAGTGACATCATTTCGGTCGAACCTGTCCACCGCACGGGCCGGCTTGCCGATCAGATCATTCAAAACCCGGTCCTAAACGCTCTGTTTTGCAACAAAGACGAGGAGAAAATCCTGTGGGAGATTCGCCGGAAGCCCTCATTCAGCCACTTTGCCCGGGAGTTTGACCGGTATATTGCTGATTTTGGCGAACGCTGTGTAGGCGAACTGAAACTCGAAACTATTTCCTACGCTCAGGAACCCAAAAATTTTGTACGGGTACTGAAATCGTACGTGGAGTCAGGCATTACTCATCACCTTTTCTCGACAGAAAGAGAGAGTCAGATCAGAAAGGCCGCCGAACAAAAAGTAGCTAATGCCAAGCGGGGGCGTATCCTCGCTAAATGGTGGTTGAATTTGGTTCTGAGAAAAACCCGCGAACTGGTGAGTGCGCGTGAGAATCTGCGTTACGAACGCACCCGCGCTTTCGGCATGGTGCGGGTTATTTTTACCGAATTAGGCAAGCGGCTCTACCAGAACAGCGTACTGGCCCACGAGCGGGATATTTTCTACCTCACCAAAGAAGAAATATCGGCCTATATCGATGGCCGCACCGTCACCCAGGATCTGGATACGCTGGTAACTTTGCGAAAAAAAGAGTTTGCGCACTATCAGGAGTCAGCGGCCCCACCAGAACGCTTCGCCACGTACGGTATACCCTATCAGATTCAAAAATTCCCCCCTCCGTCCGCCAGAAAAACCGCAAATCCAACGGAGCTGCATGGAGTGGGTTGTTCGCCGGGACGGGTAACGGGTAAAGTCCGGATCGTACTCGATCCAAATGAGATCTTGTCACTCAACGGTGATATTCTCGTAACCCACAGCACTGATCCCGGTTGGGTGATGCTATTTCCGGGAGCGGGGGGCATCCTGGTGGAGCGGGGTAGTCTGCTGAGTCACTCGGCTATTGTCAGCCGCGAAATGGGAAAACCCTGCATCGTAGGCATTACCGGATTGCTCCAGGCTCTGAAAACCGGTGATGAGATCGGCATGGATGGGGCTACGGGTAAGATCAGAATCCTGACAGCATGACCAGTTCCGACTTAAAAGATCGCGTTGATTTCGGGTTGATCCGCTATGCCAACTGCTGGGAAGACGCGGAGATTTTGCTAAGGGGGCTCGCGGCTCAGCCGGGGAGTAAAATTCTTTCCGTTGCCTCTGCGGGAGACAATAGCTTTTCGCTGCTAACTACCGCCCCTGAACGGGTGGTGGCAGTCGACATCAGCAGACCGCAGCTTTTTTTGACCGAACTAAAAAAAATATGCCTTGCCAGGCTTGACCGTAGCGAAACCCTGTCCTTTCTGGGCTTCCGGGAATCTGCCAGTCGGAAACAAATGTTTACTTCTCTCAAAAAAGAATTAAGTACTGACGCCCGGCGGTACTGGGAAAGGAATGAATTCGCGATTCAGAAAGGAGTCATCCATCAGGGAAAGTTTGAAAAATACTTCCAGTTATTCAGCCAAAAAATACTTCCCCTGATCCACTCTTCACGCACCATTGAGAAACTACTTGCCACCAAAGTACCCTTGGAGCAGGAAGACTTTTACAACAAGCATTGGAATACCTGGCGGTGGAGACTACTTTTTCGCGTCTTTTTCAGCCGGTTTGTGATGGGTCGCCTTGGCCGTGATCCGGCTTTTCTGACCCACGTGGAAGGATCTGTTTCTGAGTTTATCCTGGAAAAAGCCGCCCGCCATCTTATCTCTGAGTTGGCCCAGGATAATTTTATACTGCGCTATGCACTTACCGGAAATTTCGTAGATTTACTACCACATTACTTACAGGAAAATCAGTACCCGGTTGTTCAGAAAAACATTAATCAGCTTCTGCTCTTTGAAGGGTATGCGCAGGAGGCCGCAGAAAGTTTTGGCCCGTTCAGCTCGATGAACTTATCCAATATTTTTGAATATATGGATGAGAAAACATTCCGCTCTTCCGCTTTGGCTCTGATCAAAAATATTGAGAATGAAGGGACTATTGCTTACTGGAATCTGATGGTTCCCCGACGAATCTCTGAGCTATTTCCTGAAAGTGTCGGGTATAGTCAGGAGCTTTCCGAACAGCTGACACAGAGGGATCGAGGTTTTTTTTATCAAAAATTTATTGTGGATCAAATGCGCGGGTAGACCTTTGCCGTTTCCTGCCACGGAATCAGGCTTCATTTTGAAACACCTCCACTTGCCAATGCAGCAGTATCTCATCGCACCTTTACTACTTGCAGTAGCTTTTCTGGTCCTTTTTGGTCTGGCTGAGTACCTGTACCGGATTCAGAAAGTACGGGCAGAATTCACCCGGAAACTGGTGCATTTCGGCACAGGCATTATCACATTACTCTTTCCTGTTCTGCTGGTCAACCATTGGCAGGTATTGTTTCTGTGTAGCAGCTTTTTACTTTTATTAGTTACTAGTTTAAAATTTAACCTCCTGCCATCGATCAATGCCATTGACCGGCAGTCCTATGGCAGCCTGTTGTATCCCGTCGCAGTCTACGGAACCTACCTGGTCTATACCCTTGCTGGCAAAGGAGACATACTCTTTTACCTGCCCATTCTGATCCTGGCCGTGTGCGACCCGGTGGCCGCACTCATAGGCAAACGTTGCCCTCGTGGCTCTTTCCGGATTGGGGCCGGCCATAAGACAGCCTCCGGTTCATTGGCTTTTTTTATTTCCTGCGTCGTTTTGAGTAGTACCATGCTGGTTGGTACGTTCCCGGAGGCAAGCTTTTTCTGGCAACTTTTCATAGCCTCGATCCTGATTTCCCTTTGCCTTACCGCTGTGGAGGCAGTCGGCAGTCATGGGGTCGACAACCTGCTCCTTCCTCTCAGCGCGGCAGGAGCGCTTTACCTGCTGCTATGATCAAAATCGTCGAAACATTTGTAGGGGATCCTCATTTTCAGCAATTTGTTGATTTTCCACAAAGAATTTACCCCGTTGGCTCTCCAAAATTTGCTTTTCCAGAACAAATTCCGGAAAAGCATCTGACTGCCCACTATTTGGTACTTTCCAACGGTATCGCCGTTGGCCGGGCCAGTCTTTATTCCAATCCTGATTTAAGCTACCAGAAGCACGTCACTTGTACCATTGGAAACTACGAATGCCAGCCGGATGATACCTACGCCGCGGTGCTACTGGAAAAACTCATAACCGAAGCGGCCATTCGGGGAGCCAACTACCTGATTGGCCCTATGAATGGAAGCACCTGGGAAAACTACCGCTTCGCCACCAGTCATGACCATCCTCCGTTCTTTACGGAGCCCTACCATCATCTGTATTACCATGGTCAGTTTCGGCAGGCGGGATTTGGCCCCCTGGCAGAGTATTTTACCAACCGGGATACCAGCCTGACTACAGATCGCCCCGACATAGTGCAGCGGGAAAAAGCACTCCGGGCTCTGGGAATGACCGTCCGGCCTATCAACCTCAACCGCTATGAAGAGGAAATTTCGAGGATTTATGAATTTAATAAACTCGCCTTCAAAACTAACTTTCTATTTACGCCTATCAGCCAATCTGCCTTTTGCAACAAATACGCCAGCGCCGTGAACTTTCTGAATCCTGCATTCACGCTCGTTGCCGAGGACGACTTACAAAACATCATTGGGTTCTACTTTTGCTTCGATGATGTATTAAACACTTCTCAAAAATCGCTGATTGCCAAAACGCTGGCCCGGCATCCGGCTCCGAAATGGCACGGACTCGGGCATGTGATGGGTAATCTTGTCGTCAGAAAGGCCGCCGAACTCGGCTATGAAAGCATGTTGCACCCCTTTATATTCAGCCAGGGTACCTCAACCCGGCTTTCGGAAAGCTTTTCGGGAAAAAATTACAGAAACTACCTACTTTATGGCAGACCGGTTTTCAATCATCTCACCAAACACAACTTTGGTTGAAACAGATTTAAATGGCCGACTCTTGGATAGAAATTTGGTAACACCCTAACTCTTTTACACGTGCCCGAGCACCAACCCGATTCCGAAAATTTTAATATCATTGACTTATTTTACGATAAAGCAAGGCAATATCCCAATAAAACGGCTTTGGTTTTTCGGAATAAAAAAATTGCATTTAAGGATTTTGCCCGGTCAGTTGATCACACCGCGCAGCATTTCTTAAATAAAGGAATTCAAAAAGGCGACCGCATTCTGGTGTTCATCCCTATGAGTATCGACCTGTACCGTGTAGTACTGGCTATATTCAGGATCGGGGCTACGGCCGTATTTCTCGACGAGTGGGTTGGTATCAACCGATTAAACACCTGTTGTCGGATGGCTGATTGCCGGGCTTTTGTTGGCTCGCCCAAAGGACGAATTTTAGCCTGGTTTATTCCAGGTCTCCGACGTATTCCGCTTCATCTCGGTCCCGGATGGTCCAGCTCGGAAAGTTTGACTGCCCTACCTAAAACCTCCGCCGACGATATGGCACTCATAACCTTTACTACCGGAAGCAGTGGCACTCCCAAGGCTGCCATCCGAACGCACAGGCTATTGCACGAACAATTCAAAGCCCTCGAGCCGATTCTTGCTATTCATCCGGACGACATCTGCCTGACTACTCTACCGATTGTCCTGCTGATCAATCTGGCGGCAGGTAATACTTCGGTTCTGGGAGAATTCAACAGCCGGAAACCCGCTACACAAAAACCGGAGCAACTCGCCGGGTTATTGCGGAAGCATGCCGTTAACTGCCTCATTGCCTCGCCTTTTTTCGTTAAAAACATTTCTGAGTATTTGCTGAATAATGCGGAAGAATGTCCATCTCTTACCAAGGTTTTTACGGGCGGAGCCGCTGTTTTTTCGTCCGAAGCCCGACTATTCCAACAGGCTCTCCCCAAGGCCCGGATAACCGTTGTTTACGGTTCAACAGAAGCCGAGCCCATCAGCTCGATCAGCGGAAAAACATTGGCAGCCATGGGGTATGGCTCATTGCCCTTTGGCCTGCCGGTAGGTCAGCCCGAGCCGGTAGCCAAAGTAAGAATTTTGAAAATAACCGATGAACCCGTTGCCGTATCGTCGGAGGAAGACCTTGATCAATGGACCTTGTTACCGGATGAAATTGGGGAAATTATCGTAAGCGGACCGCATGTGCTGCAGGCATATCTGCACAATCAGAAAGCGCTTGAAAGGAACAAAATATTCGTCAACGATCAATGCTGGCACCGCACCGGCGACAGCGGCTATCTGGATCAGGCGGGCCATCTGTTCCTGACCGGGCGTTGCGATACGTTGATTTCACGGGGCCCTGCCTGGCTGTCCCCTTTTCTATACGAAGCTCGTTTTCAGGAACTGACAACTGTACAGGCAGGTACCCTGGTGGAAGTAGATAAACGCTTAGTGGCAGTTGTCGAGCCCAGGGCTGGCGTTCATCCCACTAGCCTACGGGAGTCTATAGCTACCCTGTCTTTGTATTTTGACCGGCTGGTTTTTACAAAAAAAATTCCCCGTGACCCCCGCCATTACTCTAAAATTGATTATGAACGCCTCAAAAAAGCGTTGAAAGCGGGACAAATTAAATGAGCGAAAAAGATCCCTGTATTGCCCCGGGTAAAGACCGCAACCTGATCAACGACCCGGCTCACGCCGCCAAACGCAAGGAACTGCAAGCACACCTGGCGCAGCTACTCTAAAAAGCCGGGGCCGACCCGGATAAAATGCCGTTGGATGAGGGGATTAAAACGGAGTTGCCGGAGCAGTCGATTCGGTGAGGTCTTGATCACGCATCAGGATAGGTATAGGGTAGCTTATCATAGAAGACCCGTTCGCTCCATTTCAGCGAATCCGGAAAAGGGAGACTGTACTTTGAAAAATCAGACCAAAACATCAAAATTCGGTGTTTGGACGGATCTTCCGAAGAAAAAATAACGGGAAAGTGCCTTCCCTCTACCAACCACCATTTGTCCTGCGTAAAATTGACAAAATAACGTTGGTATTTATAATCCTGATACTCATTAAAAACCTGGTTTTTGTATGAATACCGATAGTGGAAGCGTATAAAGGGCGTGCTCCCTCTACCCTTCATGACATTTTCGATCCTAACTATCGTTGCCGCCTCATAGACTTGGTTTGCAATGATTTGCTTTTTCTCACGAGAACTGCTGATACTCATATATAGCGCAGGCAGGGCAATCAAGACGAATCCCCATGTCTTAATGAACAGGGTCCATTCAAATTCTACTTTTGTTTCTTTCGGAATACCTTCCATTGCTGTTTTTTGAGCTGTGGCTTGTTAAGAAATACGGGTAGGTGCCTTTTACTTTCGTAAGTTTACCGCTGTCGAATATACTCAAATAACCCGGACGATTTAATACAGACTGATCATGATCAAATCTATTCTCTTTCTGTTTTCCCTTCTTGCTAGCCTATTGTACTATACGCCAGGGCAAAACATACCAACAGCAGCTTTGGAAAAAGGCAAAAAGCCCAATATCGTCCTGATTATGGCCGACGACATGGGCTACGAGTGCCTGAGTAGCTACGGCAGTGCGGTTTACAACACACCCAATCTGGACAAACTGGCCGCGCAGGGCGTTCGATTTACGCATTGCTACTCCCAGCCGTTGTGTACGCCCTCGCGGGTGCAGATCATGACCGGCAAGTATAATTTCCGCAACTACGAAGCATTTGGGTACCTCAATCCCAAAGAAAAAACCTTTGGCAACCTCCTGAAAGACGCCGGCTACGCGACCTGCATCGCCGGCAAATGGCAGCTGAGCGGCATATCGGGGCCGGAAAAGCAGCCGGGCTGGGACGATACCGGTCGCCCCAACCATTTTGGCTTTGACGAGTACTGCCTCTGGCAGCTTCGGGATGGGCGAGCCAAAGGCGAACGCTACGCCGACCCGCTCATCGTACGGAATGGAAAAAACCTTCCCCGGAGCGGTGATGCCTACGGACCCGATATTTTTACCGATTTTATTCTGGATTTTATTGAAAAGAAGAAAGAGGAGCCCTTCTTTGTGTATTACCCCATGGCGCTGGTGCATGATCCCTTTGTACCTACCCCTGCCAGTAAGGAGTGGAGCCAGGCTACCGATCGCTACAAGGATGACACCCGGCATTTCAAGGAAATGGTCACCTATTCGGATAAGCTGGTAGGGAAGATCCTCCACAAGCTAAGGCAAACCGGGCTGGATGAAAATACGCTGGTGATCTTTACCGGCGACAACGGTACCAACGTGCAAATCACCAGCCTGATGCAGGATGGCACCCGGGTAGTGGGCGAAAAGGGTAGCATGACCGACGGCGGCACCCGCGTACCGCTTATTGCCTACTGGGCCGGCAAGTCGGCCCAAGGAAAGGTAAACCAAGACCTGATCGATTTTACGGATTTTCTGCCTACGCTGGCCGATGCCGCCGGTATAAAAGTCCCCGGCGAGCCGGATGGCCGGAGCTTCCTGCCCCAGGTACTGGGCAAAAAGGGGAATCCCAAACCCTACGTGTACATGTACTATCAGCCCCGCTGGGGGAAGTTCGCCGACGGGGTGTTTGCCCGCAACCATACCTACAAGCTGTACAGCGACGGGCGACTCTTCAATGTGGAGAAGGATGTAAGGGAGCAGCAGCCTTTGGATACTGACGCCCTCTCTGCTTCTGAAAAAGCCGTTCACAAGCAGCTGCAGGCAGCTCTGAGCCGGATGCCGGATCTTCGGTAGGCAAACAACCGGATTCTTAGCCGAACACACAACATGAACGCATCTATAAGCTTATAGAAATACGGAATAGTGGCTTAGGATAACGAATAGCGTCTATGCATCATCAGTACAATTTTTCTAACGACTAATCTGATTCTTCTTTTCCAGCCATTCACTTTTAGTCATCTCAAACTTTATTTCACCCTCTCCATGTAGCCCGGTTTCTGTCCAGCCTATTCTTCTATAAAATCTCTCAGCCCGGGTGTTTGGATATGTTCCTAACCAGACTAAGCCATTTCTTATCTCACTCCCAGGCCACATACTTCCGCCAGTTATGCTGCTCCTGGAACCCCAGTACCTCCCTGATTTTACGGTTGGAGAATAAGGCTTCGTGCTCTCCCAGATCGCGGGTAATGGGTACTCCGGGGAAGAATCGTTCGGCCAGTTCCTTGCTGGGAATCACGGCCCCGTTGTGATCGTTGCCAGCGTTGAACACCTGATAGCCCAGGCCATCCTTCTGTATGCATAGATCCACAATCTGCCCCAGGTCGCGGGCATCGATGTAGCAGAAGGCATTGCGGCGGCGCACTTCGGGATGCTCAAAATAGTACGGAAACAATTCTGCGTATTCGTGGGGTTCAATCACGTTGCCGATCCGAAGGGCATACATATCAACCCCCGACCGCCGCTGAAATGCCCGGGCCGTTTTTTCATTCACCACCTTTGACAAGCCATAGCTATCCATGGGGTCTACGTCATAGTCCTCTTCCAGGGGCAGTACGTGCGGGTCGGTTTGGCCATCCGAAAAACAGACGCCGTAGGTGGTTTCGGACGAGGCAATGATGATCTTTCTGATGCCAAGTTTCACCGCCGCCTCAATTACGTTATAAGTACCGATGGTATTGACCCGGAACGTTTCGTTGTCTGGGTTGATAAGGATGCGGGGCACGGCCGCAAAATGTACTACGGCATCAAACTTAGGTACACCGTTTCCGGGTTCGAGTTCATCCAGCCCGGCGTAGGAGCTCATGGCGTTAAACATCTGCCCTGAATCTGTAATATCCGCGATGAGGTTGTCAACTCCCGGGTGATCCAACCGCTTGAGGTCTACGTTCAGTACCCGGTGCCCCTGATTGAGCAGGTAGGGGATTACGTGCTTCCCGGCTTTTCCGGCTCCGCCGGTGAAAAATATTCGTTTTGCGGTCATGTAGTATTGTTAATTGATGATGTTTAACTTATTGGAAAAAGATAAGATATGGGCTGTGGCGTCCAAATATACAGATAACTGCCAATCGCTGGCAGGGTTTTCATCAAGTACCTGATTTCGGATCAGCATTTTACCAGTACCGGGCACTTCACCGGATGGTTCATTATTGCATGTATTGGCATAAACCTCTACCTTGGCATCATGCTATCACTACAACATCAGGTATTCATGGAAGTGGCCCGGCAGCTGAGTTTCACCAAAGCGAGTCAGACTTTTTTTCTAAGCCAGTCGGCCATCAGCAAGCAGATCAAATCGTTGGAAGCTTACTACAAAACCGGGCTCTTTGAGCGGCACGGGACCAGCGTGAGCCTGACGGAGGCGGGAAAACTACTGTACGAAAAATTGCTGCAGGCTACCCAACTTCAGCACGAACTGCAACAGGCCATGCACGAGATCAATGAGAGTTTTCTACCCGCCACCAGGCTGTCTGTCGGCGCCAGTACCACCATCAGCCTGTATGTACTGCCTCCTGTACTGTCGGCCTTCCTGCGACAGCACTCCGCCATGCAGATCAGCGTGCTGAACCGCAACTCCACCAATATTCAGAAAGCCCTGCTCCAACACGAAATAGATGTGGGGATTGTGGAGAGTGAAAATCGCCTGAATACCATTTCCTACACCCCCTTCATGACCGATGAGGTCATTGCGGTTTGCTCCGCCAACAGCCCCCTGCGAACCCGGACCCTCACCGTGGACGACCTGCCTGCTACCCCCCTCGCCCTGCGCGAAACCGGGTCGGGCACGTTGGCGGCGGTGGAAGCCTCCCTTAAAAAGCAAAAGGTAGACCTCGCCGGACTACCGATCCGGATCAGGCTGGGCGGCACCGAGGCGCTCAAAAATTTTGTGTTGGCGGACACCTGCCTTTCGTTTCTACCCCGGCTGGCCATCCTCCATGAACTCGATCGGGGTACCCTGGTGGAAGTACCTGTGAAAGGGCTGTCAATTCAGCGGCAATTTCATTTCATTCAGCGCAAAGGGACCGAAAACAACCCCTGGACCAATGCCTTTATTCGTGCCACCCGGCACTTCTATTCCATTTAGGAATAACTCATGCCAAAATACGATTTGCACCTGGCGCTTTTACAAACCACCTTGCGGGCAAAATTAGACGATTCCTATGCCCGTACTGACTACACCATCGCTCCTGCTTGACCTGCATTGTTCCCACTGCGGACAGACACATTCCGCTTTCGAGGCCCAAACTTTGTCTACCTGTTGCCATGCCCCCCTGCTTTGCCGCTACGCGCTGCATGAAAATACGGTTTCCAAAGCCGACCTGCTAACCCGCCCGGCCACCCTGTGGCGGTACCGGGAGATACTGCCGGTATTGCAGGCCGAAAATCAGGTGAGCCTGGGTGAGGGCTGGACTCCCCTGCTGTCCGTCAACCGCCTGGCCACTCAGTACGGCATGAAGCACCTGACGTTGAAAGACGAAGGGCTCAACCCCACCGGCTCCTTTAAAGCGCGGGGGCTGAGTATGGCGATTTCGAAGGCGAAGGAAAACGGGGCTCGTGGCTGCATCATTCCCACGGCGGGCAATGCGGGCGTAGCTATGGCCGCCTACTGCGCCCGCGCCGGTATGGAGGCCGTAGTGGTGATGCCCCGGCATACGCCTGATGCCTTCAAGGACGAGTGCCTGGCCTACCACGCCCGGCTAATTCTGGTAGATGGTCTCATCAACGACTGCGCCGCCAGTGTACGGGAGCTCAACCCCGATGGGCGCTATTTTGATGTTTCTACCCTCAAAGAGCCGTACCGGATCGAAGGCAAAAAAACCATGGGCTACGAAATAGCCGAGCAGCTCAACTGGCAGCTACCGGACGTAATCATGTATCCTACCGGTGGCGGTACCGGCCTGATTGGCATCTGGAAAGCTTTTGACGAAATGAAGCAACTGGGCTGGCTGGCGCCCGATCAGCCCCTGCCCCGCATGGTGGCCGTGCAGTCGGAGGAGTGTAGCCCCGTGGTGGATACCTTCTTGGGAAAACAGCCCAACAGCAAAAACTACGTTGGCAAACCCACCCTGGCCAAAGGACTGGCGGTACAACTTCACATCGGAGAGCCCCTGATGCTAAACGTTTTGAAAGAGTCCAAAGGCACGGCACTGGCCGTTTCGGAAGAGGACATGGTGGGTGGAGTTAAAGAAATATGCCGGCAGGAAGGGATTTTTGTCGCCCCCGAAGGCGGGGCTATCTGGGCTGCTACCAAAAAACTACTACATCAGGGCTGGATCAGGCCGGAGGAGCACGTGCTGCTGCTGAATACCGGCTCCTGCCAGAAATACGCGGACAATATGCAGGGAAAGTGGTGAGGCAGGTACCTCGCCGGCCTCAAGTACCCTAGGTACACCTGTGGAAAAATGGGCCCACGGACTGGTGCTCATCTTGATTCTTGCCATCGTTGGTGTTTTTCACCAACGAATTTTCTCATTCCCCCAACCAAGAAATCGGTCGTACCTACGGCACTTCCTGGTGTTTTGTGGTCTCCCTTTGATCACCGGGATGAATCCCGGCGCTACCACTTCGGTCGTGCCGATGGCACTTTTTGGATATTTATCGGCCGCTGCTCAATACCCTCACGGCGCTGGCGTTGCTGAGGCAAACGGATGCGGGGGCGAATGTGGGGTGAAGGGGTGAAGTTACCATTCCTCGTAAGGGTTGGTGAAAAATTCTTTGTACCTTTCCCTAGTACCTATCAGTTTTTACTCCTGAATCCGCCATGAACCTAGCGAGAATCCGTTTCTACTTGTGTTTGGTCGCCAACATGTACGCGTTGAACGGCTGTGGTCTACTCGACCTATCCCCCACTACAACGGCCAAAGGAAAGGTGGTAAAATACCGCACGAAAAAACCCATCAGCGGAGTTTCAGTGTACGCTTACGAGCGACGGTTCGACTGCGGAGCGGTCTGCAATACGTATCACTTGACGGGCGACTCCACTCTTACCGATGCCGAGGGGAATTTTACACTGCATGTTTCCCAACCTGATTTACTATTGAGCGTTTATAAAAGGGGTTATTTCGGGATATTCCCCGGTCAAAGCACTCTGCCGGATGATCGAATCAGAAGTGGGAAGAATGATTTCGGGACTATTCCCCTGAAATCATATGGCGCGGTCGATTTAACGCTGGTCAATAAAAGCAACCTATCCGATAGTATCAGCTACCGCCTTTACTCGTGTGGTGAGGAAGTGAATACGGGCTACGAAACTTTTGAAAGAGTCTGGTCGGGATTTACGATCAAATGGTCCGTGGAAGCAGAATGTACCGTCGATTTGTACGTGAATGCACGGAAGAACGGTCAAAAAAGGATTCTGCTCAAAGAGTCATTTTATCTCAACCAAAACGAAGTCAAGAAGAAAACCTTTGAATTCTGATGCGGGATATATTTGCCGTCGTTGGTGTTTTTCACCAACGACTTTTTTCATTCCCCCAACCAAGAAATCGGTCGTACCTACGGCACTTTCTGGTGTTTTGTGGTCTCCCTTTGATCACCGGGATGAATCCCGGCACTACCACATCGGTCGTGCCGATGGCACTTTTTGGATATTTATCGGCCGCTGCTCGATACCCTCACGGCGCTGGCGTTGCTGAGGCAAACGGATGCGGGGGCGTATGTGGGGTAAAAATAGAATTTGTAAATTAGAGCAATGCCAATCCTCCGTTTGGGCAAGGAGGTTATCGGCGGTACTTTTCTTTTAAAATTTTCTCTATTTGCTTCTGACTAAAAATGGGTTTGATCACCACACTCCCTTTTTTATCAATTGCCCCCCATGTGTCTTGATGCCTGATCATAGCATAGCCGTTGTCAAAATCCTCGCAATAGTCATACTGTATAGGTACTGCCACTTTACCGTTGGGATAAACGAACCCAAATTTATCATCGATTCTTGCTTTCATTACCCCTTCGATCAACTTGCCAAACACCAAATACTCGAAGCTAGTCAATTGCTCTCCTTGGCTATTAAATAAGGCTTGATGACTAGATTCGTTCCCTCGGGAAAAAACAAGGAGACTCTCATTGACCCAATCTATATAGTCATAGTCACACGGGATTACTTCTTTTCCGTTCTGGTCGAATAATCCATAATAACTTTTAATCGATCGCGTATCTCCGCTTGGGCTTTTATCGAGGATCGTGGCCTCATGCCGAACTACGGTATACCGACCATAACGCTTACTTATGAAGCTATACGCTGCCGGAATTTTGATGGTACCGTTTGAGGCTAATACGCCCATACGGTACTCTCCAAAGTACTTGGTCCTGAAACCAAACAAAAATTCGGTCGAATCCAAGGGTTCCAGAAACTGATATCGGAAGGGGATAAGCGTATTATTGTTTTTGTCGATTGCGCCCAGACTGTCGTTTTTTGCTACAACACCAATACCATATTTGAACCTCAAAGCGTACTGGAACTGGGGGTTAATTATTATAGTACCTTCTTTGTCTTTGAATCCCCAGAGCGAGCCGTCTTGAAATGGCAAAAGATCTTGCGATTTGCATTCGCAAAAACTGATTGTCAAGAGTAAAACCCAGATAGTGTATTTCATGATTACAGATACTTAGCTAGTAATCAGCTAGATATTTTTCCTACGAACGGGCTTCTTTGTAAACAAAACGCAAGCTTGAATGTCCTCTTTTTCAAGATCAGGATAGTCTTCCAATAACTCTTCCGTAGTCATGCCGGCAGCTAACAGATCGAGCATTATCTCTACTGGATACCGCATGTTGCGAATCGTTGGTTTTCCGAAGCTGATATTGGGATTCATGGTAATTCTTGCCAATAGGTTCTCTTTCATGATATATCACTAAGATTTAGTGGAAGGACGAATATAAGTAAAATCCAGGCCATTACAGCGGCCAACCAATCTTTCTGTGCCATCGTTGGTGTTTTTCACCAACGATTTTTTCCAACCAAGATATCGGTCGTACCTACGGCACTTCCTGATGTTTTGTGGTCTCCCTTTGATCACCGGGATGAATCCCGGCGCTACCACTTCGGTCGTGCCGATGGCACTTTTTGGA
>CATMVR010000037.1:0-10000 GCA_950075905.1 uncultured Persicitalea sp.
AGAAAGGCACCGAGATGGGTCAGAAGTTTGGCGATGAGTTGAAAGAACTCATGGAAAAGATGGAAGAATCAGAAACTGACCTTGTAAACAAACGCGTAAACCAGGAACTGCTCAAACGAAATCAGGAGATCGTAACGCGCTTACTCGAATCCGAGAAAGCCATGCGCGAACAGGGCGAAGATGACAAGCGTAAGGGCGAAACCGCCAACGAGGTAACCAGGCGCCCACCTCCTGCTTTCGAGCAGTATATTCGGGAAAAAGAGCGCCAAACCGAATTGCTCCGCTCAATTCCGCCCACCTTCTCTCCGTTTTACAAGCGGGAAGTAGACGCTTATTTCCGAAAATATCAGAGCGAAAAATAAAATAACCCGGTTTTTAGGCCTCAAAGCACTTCTTTAATGATAAAGAAGTGCTTTTTATTTAGTTACAAGTATCTTTTGATTATATCTTTGCGTAAATTTCCTCGTTCTTAGTAACTCTCACTTGTACAGTAAGATATCTATATACCTCCAGACTGTTTTTTTTACACACTAAAACACCTACTACCTTGAAAACAATGATCCAGTTTTTCGCCGAAGATGTCGAATACGATCTTCCGAACCCTACCAAAGCCAAACGGTGGCTCAAATTTGTGATTGAATCCGAAGGTTTCACACTGAACCAATTGAATTATATCTTTTGTTCAGATGAATACCTGCTCAATATGAATCGCGAACACCTTCAGCATGATTTTTACACAGATATAATCACCTTCGATACAAGCGATGAGGATAAACAGGTAGAAGGAGAGATTTATATTAGTACGGATCGCGTTAAAGAAAATGCAGATAATTTAAGTATTGAGTTTGATGAAGAGTTGAGGCGTGTGATAGTTCATGGGGTTTTGCATTTGGTTGGCTATACGGATGAGAACGAAGCTTCCAAAGCTAAGATGAGTCAGAAGGAAGACTTTTATCTCAAAAATTATAAGTACCAATAAAATTTCCACGTGGAACATTTGTGAGTTTTCACAATTTACCTCAAGTCTTGACAAATTTGTTAAGACTTTTTTTTAATTAATGACAAGAGAGATGTTTCCTAAGTATGATGTAATAGTGGTAGGAGCCGGGCATGCCGGATGCGAGGCGGCCGCCTCCGCGGCCAACATGGGTTCAAAGGTTTTGCTTGTAACAATGAACATGCAGACAATTGCTCAGATGTCCTGCAATCCGGCCATGGGAGGAGTGGCCAAAGGGCAGATCGTTCGTGAGATTGATGCCCTCGGCGGGCAGTCAGGTATCATTAGTGACCGGACCATGATTCAGTTCCGAATGCTAAACCGCTCCAAAGGCCCAGCCATGTGGAGTCCGCGCTGCCAGAGCGACCGGATGCTATTTGCTATGGAATGGCGCCAAATTCTGGAAGAAACACCGAATGTTGATTTCTGGCAAGACACCGTACGGGAACTACTCATACGTGATGGCAGGGTGGTTGGAGTTAAAACGAGTCTGGGACTGGAGATAGAGTCGCGGGCGGTAGTACTTACAAACGGAACCTTTCTGAATGGACTTATCCATATAGGAGAGAAGAACTTCGGTGGAGGAAGAACGGGCGAAAAAGCAGCAACCGGTATCACAGAGCAACTCGTAACGCTCGGTTTTGAAGCTGGCCGCATGAAAACCGGTACCCCACCCCGGGTAGACGGGCGCTCTCTGAACTACGACCTGATGGAAGAACAACCGGGTGACGAAAACCCTGG
The DNA here is from genome assembly GCA_950075905.1 of uncultured Persicitalea sp. Taxonomy (GTDB): domain Bacteria; phylum Bacteroidota; class Bacteroidia; order Cytophagales; family Spirosomataceae; genus CATMVR01. The sequence goes on from CATMVR010000037.1 coordinate 1,739, forward strand.
CAAGTTTTCCTATACTGATACTCCGGTACTTACCAAACAGAGAAGTTGCTGGATTACCTACACCAACGAAACGGTACACGATGTTCTAAAAACCGGTTTCGACAAATCACCCATGTTTTCCGGGCGAATCAAAGGCCTTGGCCCACGTTACTGCCCGTCGGTAGAGGACAAAATAAACCGCTTTGCAGACAAGGATCGTCATCAGATTTTTGTGGAACCTGAAGGCTGGAATACCGTGGAAGTGTACGTCAATGGATTCTCTACCTCCCTCCCCGAGGATATTCAGTACAAAGCCCTGAAAGAAATTCCCGGCTTTGAGAATGTACGCATGTTCCGCCCAGGTTACGCCATTGAGTATGACTTCTTCCCGCCTACCCAACTGAAACTTACCCTGGAAACGCAGCTGATCGAGAACCTGTATTTTGCCGGGCAGATCAACGGTACCACGGGTTACGAAGAAGCCGCCTGCCAGGGCCTGATGGCTGGCATGAATGCTCACCTGAAGATCAACGAACAGGCACCACTCATGCTGAAAAGATCCGAAGCGTATATTGGCGTACTCATCGACGACCTGATCAACAAGGGTACCGATGAACCCTACCGGATGTTTACCTCCCGGGCCGAGTACCGCACGTTGCTCCGCCAGGACAACGCCGATATCCGCCTCACGGAAAAGAGCCATGCGCTGGGACTGGCCGATGAGGCCCGGGTAAAAAAAGTTCGGGAAAAGATAACCCAAACCGAAGAGCTCGTGCAGGAATTGATGCAGATAAAAGTACTACCCGAGGATGTAAACGGCCAGCTCGAAACCTATCAAACCTCCCTGATCAAAGATCGCACGTCTTTGTTTCAACTATTGAAAAGACCTCAGCTTTCCATCCGCGAAATCCGGGAGTTAAACCCCCAGGTATCCAACTGGATGAGCCGACTCTCTGACGACGCCATCGAACAGGGCGAGATTCATATCAAGTACGATAGCTACATTGAGAAGGAACGACTCATGGTGGAGAAGATGAGCCGCATGGAAGACCTGGGTATTGTGCCTAATTTCAATTATGATAAAGTACCTGCACTTTCGTTTGAAGGACGGGAAAAACTCAAAAAGGCCAGGCCCCAAACCATTGGCCAAGCCTCCCGGATCAGTGGGGTCAGCCCATCAGATATTTCGGTTCTCATGATTCACCTAGGTAGATAAGCATGATCCTTGAAACACTTACGGCGTGTCCTGTTTGTGGGCACGCCCGATTTACTCCTTTTCTCAAAGCCAAAGATCAGACGGTATCCCACGCGGAATTTCAGATCGTAGCCTGTTCTGATTGTAATTTCCTATTTACCAACCCACGCCCACCCGCATCAGAAATCGGGCAGTACTACGAATCTAACGAGTACATTTCTCATCACGATGACGCCAAAGATCTAATGAGTAAGGTATACAACCTGGTGCGCGACTACACTACTCAACAAAAGATAAAGCTCCTCCACCACGCAGTACCTGGTAAGGGTACCTTGCTTGATGTAGGTTGCGGAACGGGCTTCTTCCTTTCCAAGGCCCGGGAGGCGTGTTGGCAGGTACACGGCACCGAGCCCGATACGCAGGCCCGCGCCGTAGCAATGGGTAGGGTAGGAGAGGCCATCCACGAAAATATCGAAGCTCCGTTTTTTGATTCTAAAACGTACGAAGCTATCACAATGTGGCACGTGCTAGAGCATGTCCACCAGCTAAATGAGACCATGGATTGGCTTCACCAACATCTCGCTCCGCAGGGGCGGCTGTTCATTGCGGTTCCCAATCCTGAATCAGAAGATGCTCAGGCCTACCAGGAAAACTGGGCTGCCTACGACGTACCACGGCATCTCTATCACTTCTCCAAAAAGGCAATTTCCGATCTGGCGCGGGCGCACAAATTTAAAGTCGTGCGCATCCTGCCCATGTGGTTTGATGCCTACTACGTTAGTATGCTCAGCACCCGCTATGCACAGGGTAGCACTAGTCTGCCCGCAAGCGTATGGCAGGGCACCGTCTCCAATTGGAAAGGCCGTAAGTCAGCCGAAAAAGAGTACAATACTTCCAGCCTTATATATGTGCTTAGTAAGAACTAGCCCATCCCAACCCATACAAAACCCTCAGTACCGCGCGTTGGTAGTGAGGGTTTTTTAATTCATTCCCGTATCTTTTCCGACTCTACTCAAATACATAGTACAAATGAAACATTATTGGTTGTGTTTACTTTCTATACTTCTACTCGCACGCTGCGCTCAGCAGGTTGCTCCCACCGGGGGTAAAAAAGACGTTACTCCTCCTGAACTGATCAGCGCTACGCCTCCCAATAAAACGCTTAACTTCAATGGGCAGGACATCGAGCTGTTTTTTAACGAGTACGTAATCCTCGACAACATCCAGCAAAAGCTTATTATCACGCCGGAAACGGATAATCCCTATACCGCCAAGCAAAAAGGCAGGTCTGTACTCCTCTCTTTCAGAAAGGAATTCCAGGATAGTACCACCTATACCTTTAACTTCGGCGACGGCATCAAAGATTTTTCCGAGCGTAATCCGGTACAAAACCTGAAACTGGTTTTCAGCACCGGGCCTACCATCGACTCGGCTAGGGTGTACGGCACTGTCACCGATCTCCGCAGCAACCAGCCAATATTTGACGCCCTCGTTGGCCTGTACCAAATACAGGATACCATCAATCCCGAGAAAAAGAAACCTTACTACTTTTCCCGGACAGATAGCAGTGGGGTGTTTGCCATTGAGAATATACAGGCCGCTCCCTACCGGCTGATTGCTATTGATGACAAAAACCGAAATCAGCTTTACAACCCCAAAGATGAACGGATCGCTTTCCTCGACTCAGCCATTCAGGCCGGCACCGACTCGGTTGGCTATAACCTCCAGCTTTATTTATCTGACGTGACTCCTCCCCGGATCCAACGTACCCTTCCCAAAGTCAACGATTACACCGTAGTATTCAACAAGGGCATGGATAGCATCAGTGTCCGGTTTCCCAACGCTGACTCGCTACCTTATCTGGTAAGTAGCCCCACCGACCTGAAATTCTTCAATCCGGGCAATGCCCCCGACACCCCACTCGCTTATATAGTAGGTGTAGATTCTCTGGGGCAAACCGTGGAGCAGGAACAAAAGATTACCTTTCTCGCCCAACGTGGAAAGGAAAGGCAATTGGAGCCTCTCACCCTACGTACCTCTCCCGATCGGAATCAGCCCCTGGCACGGGATTTTAATTACTCCTTCATATTTAGCAAGCCTGTGGCTACCCTAAAAGCCGAGGAGATTCAGCTACAAAACGATACCCTGGTTAAAAAACCTCTGGCTGATTTTGAGCGGAACTGGAATTTCTACCACAACGAGCTCACCGTAACGGGCAGGGCCACCGCCCGGGATACCATCAAGTGGATCATCCCGGCCGGAGCCGTTATCAGCGTGGAGGGAGATTCTCTGCCACCAACGCTAATCAAGCATCCGGTACTGAAAAACGAAGACTATGGGATAGTCCGGGGCAAAGTAAATGCCGACTCTGCCGCTCACTTTATTGTAGAGCTCGTCAATAAGGAATCCAAAGTGATCCGCAGGGCGTATTCATCCCCGTATTCCTTTGAGCGAATACCACCGGGAGAGTACCGTTTGCGGGTAGTAGTGGATAAGAACAACAACCGCCGCTGGGACGCTGGTATCTATAAAGAAGGGAAACAGCCCGAACCTATCTATTATTTTCCTTCCCCCATCACGGTCAAAAGCAACTTCGAGTTTGATGACAATGATTTCACCATACCCTCAAAAAGCACAGATTAGTTTTGGCAAAAAAAGCGTTTTATGTTCACAACTGTGTGGAAAACACAAACCTAGTGTGGAAAGTAGGCAAAATGGTGTGGGTAAGCCTGTGGAAAAATGTTGATATGTGTGGAAAAAAGACAGGCCGAAAATCAAGCGTGGAAAAGAGGGCAGCTAATCTGGACTTAACAGGCTGTGAATACACTTTAGAAACTGTGAACAATCAATCAATAGTTATCCATCCACAGTTCACTGCAGTTTGTGGAAAAAAGAAAGTTTCCTTGAAAAACAGACATTTACTTGTTTATAAGCCTTACATCTCAGTGGATAATTGCCTAACTTGTACACAACTGCCTCAGAGTCTGAAGTGGAACTAGAGTGGATAAAATACTTGTACACAATTCCACAGAGGTAATTTAACTTTAATAGATAAAATTTTAATTTTTATATTATTTATGAAAGGGTCTTTTAAGTGGATAACTCTGTTGGGGTTGATGATTGGTGCACTTAATGCCACAGCGCAGACAGATGAGCAACTCGCCGACGAGTACTTCAAAAATGAGGAATGCGAAAAAGCGGTGGCTTACTATCAGAAGGTGCTGAGGAAATCGTTTGACAAACGCGCGCTGAAAAACTATACAACCTGCCTGATTAAAACAAAAGATTGGGATGAGGCCGACAAGTTTTTTAAGCGGCAGGTCAAAAGCGAAGGAGCCAACGCTCCCTGGTACTTTCTGAACTGGGGCCTGCTCTCCGAAGCAGAGGGAAAAGAAGCCGACGCAGAAAAGCGATATGCCGAGGCAATCGAAGCCTTTGGCCCACGCATTGACCTGTACCGTGATTTGGCCGAAGAGTTTCGGGAAGCACAGAAGACAGAATGGGCCCAACGAACGCTTCAGCGAGCCCGGGAAGTTGCCCGCAATGAGAACCTCTACAGACTCGAAATGGCGAGCGTATACCGCGAATTAAACCAGCCCGAAAATATGATCGCCGAGCTGCTTTCTTACGGTATCCTTTTTCGTAACACAGAAATCGTCCAGAACATGCTGCAGGATTTTCTGAAAGAAGAAAAAGAACAAGCGCTTTTGGAGAAGGTACTCTACGAAAAGATCCAGAAAAACCCGAACGAGGCATTTTACAATGAGCTGCTGGTATGGTATCAAGTGCAGCGAAAGGATTTCTACAAAGCCTTTATTCAGGAAAGAGCTCTCGACAAGCGCTTCAAGTACAACGGCACGCGTATCTTTGATCTGGCTAATCTGGCCTTGCAGAACAAAGACTACGAAAATGCCGCGGCGATGTTTGAGTTTATCATCAAAGAGTATCCGCAAGGGCAGCTCTATCCATTTGCCCGGCGTATGGCCATCAATGCTCGCGAGGAGCAGGTAAAAAACACCTATCCCGTCAACAAGGCCGAGGTTCAGAAGCTCATCGGGGAGTACCAGAAGCTTCTCAGTGAGCTTGGAACAAACGCCCGTACGCTGGAAGCCCTGCGCAACATGGCCATTCTGCACGCTTTCTATCTGGATGAAAAAGACAAAGCCATCGCAATTCTCGAAAAAGCGATCGAAACTGGGAAAACCGAAAAGGAGTTTGTGGATAAGTGCAAACTGGATCTTGGAGATATTTACCTGCTGCAGGGAGAGCCCTGGGAAGCAACCCTACTATACTCACAGGTCGAGAAATCGCAGAAAGACGATATACTGGGCTATGATGCCAAGCTGCGCAACGCCAAGCTGCACTACTACAAAGGCGATTTTGAACTATCAAAAGAGGTACTTGATATTCTGAAAAGAGCCACCACCCGCGAAATCGCTAATGATGCCAACGACCTCAGTCTGTTGATCATGGATAACACCGGTCTGGACAGTACCGAAACGGCCATGCGCGAGTACTCCAATGTGGAGCTCTTGCTTTTTCAGAATAAGACGATAAGTGCCATCGATACCTTGAAACACTTATACACAGTGTACCAGGATCACAGCCTTGCCGACGAAATTCTATGGCTAACGGCCAAAACCTACATGAAGCTCGACAGCAACCGGCAGGCTCTCGAATGCATGAAAATAATTAAAGAGAAATTTCATTACGATATTTTGGGAGATGATGCTTTGTATACCATGGCCAAGCTGTACCAGGAAAAACTCAACGATAAGGAGGAAGCCATGAAGCTCTATCAGGAGCTTCTCGAAAAGTATCCGGGTAGTATTTTCGTGGCGGACTCCCGAAAAAGATTTCGTCAACTTCGGGGCGATACCATCAACTAGCAACATCTCCAGACAAAGCAGGAGGACTATTTTTTAGCTAAAAATAGTCCTCCTGTATTTTTTGTATTTGGGCAGAGATGCGGATAAAAAATTTCTGCGCAAATCTCAGGCCGATCAAAACTCCCGATTACCCCAATAAATAAGCCTTGAAGTCTTCAAAACGGGCATTTAGTGAAATTGCTTTTTTCTCCATCGAAAGTAAATTTTCGAGCCTTTCCGGAATAGGAACGGTACTTTCAAGGGTATTCTCTACCAAATCCAGAAACTTGGCCGGATGCGCCGTGGCCAACAAGACCCCCGTAAAGTCTTCCTCCGATTCTTTTCGGTACTCTTGTAATCCATTATAAGCAACGGCCGTATGCGGACACATGACATAGCCCGTACGGTCATACACTTCCCGCATTCCTTTTCGGGTTTGGTCGTCGTCGAAGTAGTAGCCCGATACCATGCTGCGTACCTGCTCCCAGTCATCCTCAAAAAAACGTGTCAGCCGCACAAAATTACTGGGACTACCCACGTCCATGGCGTTCGAGATAGTCTCGATGGAAGGGAAAGGTTCGTACAAACTACTAGACAAATACCTGGGAACTACGTTGTTACGATTGGTAACAGCCAAAAATCGCTGAACCGGCAGCCCCATTTGGTAGGCGAGTACCCCCGCGCTGAGATTGCCGAAATTGCCGCTAGGTACCGAGAAAACTACTGGTTTACCCAGATGTTTGGTTTGAGCGAAGGCCGAAAAATAGTAGAAGGATTGTGGTATAAGCCGGGAAATATTGATAGAGTTGGCGGAAGCAAGGTTAAACTTCGCAGTGAGATCCGCGTCTAGAAAAGCTTCTTTCACTAGTCGCTGGCAATCATCAAAAGTACCATCTACCTCCAGCGCCGTTATGTTCTTACCTAGGGTAGTTAGCTGTTTTTCCTGAATATCGCTCACTTTTCCGCTAGGATATAGGATAGTTACCGAAATACCCGGTACGTTGTAAAACCCCTGCGCTACGGCCCCACCGGTATCGCCGGAAGTAGCTACCAGAATTTTTATTTCTTTCTGCGACTTGGCCAGAAAATGGGACATTAGGGAAGCCATAAACCGCGCTCCAAAATCCTTGAAGGCCATCGAAGATCCGTGAAACAATTCCAACACAAAAGTATCAGGACCAACTTCCACCACCGGTGCCTCAAAAGAAAAGGAGTTGTCCACAATCTTCTCAACGTCGTCCCGCGAGATATCATCGCCCAGCAGGGCATGCCCTACTTCCACCGCAATCTCATTGAAGGAGCGATCCTGTATGGTTGCCATGAACTGATCGGAAAGCTTGGGAATAAACTCCGGCATGTACAGCCCGTTATCAGCCGGAAGGCTCCTGAACACAGCGTCTTCCAGCGAGGCAGTAATACTCCTTGTTTTAGTACTATAAAACAGCATGTTGAAAAATCGTAAGGGATTGAAATAAAGTCGCAAATCTAAGCAAATCTCCCTGCCGACAGGGAAGCTTCACAAAGTTAATTTCGGAAATCTCCCTAACTTGCCGTGGAAAACATCATCAACTAACATACATAGTACATCATGCCAAAAGGAGTTTTTAAGGTACCCAACCCCATCAACGAACCCGTCAAAAGCTATGCTCCGGGCAGCCCCGAGCGCGCCGAACTCAAAAAAGCCATTGAACAGGCCCGGGCTCAAGTCATCGATATTCCGCAGTACATCGGTAAAGAAACCATCTTTACGGATAATAAAAAGAAACTCTCTCCCCCCCACGACCATCAGCATCTGCTGGGCTATTTTCATGAAGGAGATGCATCGCACGTGCATCTGGCTATTGAAACGGCCCTGGAAGCCAGAATATCGTGGGCTAAGCTAAACTGGGAACAACGGGCAGCAATCTTCCTGAAAGCTGCCGATCTTATTGCCGGTCCCTACCGGGCCGAGCTAAACGCAGCTACCATGCTAGGGCAATCGAAGAATGCCTACCAGGCAGAAATTGATTCGGCCTGCGAAATCATCGATTTCCTGCGGTTCAATGTCAAGTATATGACCGAACTCTACGAGCAGCAGCCAGACTCCTCGCCTGGCGTTTGGAATCGCCTCGAATACCGTCCGCTGGAAGGCTTCGTGTTTGCCATTACTCCGTTCAACTTTACGGCCATTGCTGGCAACCTCCCCGCCGCACCTGCTTTAATGGGCAATGTAGTGATCTG
>CATMVR010000038.1 GCA_950075905.1 uncultured Persicitalea sp.
TGAAGGTGGCCCAGAAAGAGAGGAAAAAGCTCGCAGAAAATTCATACCGACCCTCGCCAAAAGCCATTTTATCTCCTTAGCCTGACGGCTATGGAGATAACTCCAACGACGGCGCCGAAAACACCAACAACGGCATAAACAAAAATACAGGTCACGAACTAACAACTCGATGGCCTAGGCTGGAAAATTACTTATATTCCTTTCTAATGCCCTTGTTGCGGGTCAGTGCCGATCGGTGGAGTGATCTCCAACACGGAACTAAAAGAAAACGCCCCGGAAAGCAGCTTCCCGGGGCGTCTCTTTTTGCAAAAAGCATCAGTATTTCAACACCCGTCGCCGGACGGACTGCTCGCCTACGGTAATCTCCACAACGTAGATACCTGGCGCTGAGCGGCGAATGTCAAGGGTTTGTGATACCTCGTCGGTATCCTTCCGGAACGAGTCCTGCCGGATGGCCACTCCGTTTAGGTTGTACACCTGTACCGTCACCGCGCCACGCAAAGCGTTGTTCATGCGTAGTTCGATCAGTCCGCTGGAAGGATTGGGCGAAAGCTGTACCGTCTGGTCCAGCAGCCGCTCCACGGAAGGCTCGTTGCCCAGTACCTGCACATTGCGGACGTAGATGGTAGCCGAGGTACTGTCGCTGCACACATCCACGCCGGTTCCCTTCACCGAGTAGGTGACGGTTTGGTTCGGTCGGGCTACTACCTGCGGCCCCAGGGTGGTATTGAGGTTGGTGGCCGGCGTCCAGTTGTAGATACTTGCTCCCCGCGCCTGCAGGGTGACCGTCTCGCCCGGATTGATAAACTGCGCCGAGGCCGACACCAGTACCGAAGGCTTCATACCTACCCTGGCCGTGATGGCGTGGGCGATGTTGAGCCCCGTGCGGCGCAGAAACAGATCCCACTCGCCGTTGGTGTCCAGCTCCCAGGAGGTACCGTTCAGGGCCTCGCCGTTGCGGGTCGTAAAGAGCGCTACCGAGTCACCGTCGTAGTCCATTTGCAACCCTATGTGGAAGGGCAAACCAAACAGCGGTACCTGCCGCTCGAAGGTGACCTCGGTGGGTCGGTTGGCGGCAATATCGCTCAAAATCTTACGCAGTGGTACTTCCTTTTCTTCCAGAATAGCCCCCGGACCGCCCTGGAAGCCGCGGGCATTCCAGACCGTGACGGTGACGGTTTGCTCGGTATCGGCTCCATCTTTGGCAAAGGCCCGGCCAAAACGCAGGCTGGCGCTATTCAGATTGACGTAGCCCAGCGGGTTATCGAAGTACTCGGATATTGCCTGCACCCGGCGGCCGTTATGGCCGGAAACATAGCCTACTTTGGTGGTATCGCGAATAAGCGTCGGGGTACCGGAGAAATTAGTTTTTTCAGCGCATAGGCCCACATTGAGTACTTCTATATAGGCAACACGTTTCAAGGTATCTGACACTCCCTGACTGTTGGCTGCCACCAGCGTAACCTGGAACCGCCCCGGTGTGTTGTACGTCACCACCGGATTCTGTTCGGTAGAATTGGATGGCTGTCCACCTTCAAATGTCCAGTACCAGCGGTTGGGGAAGTTGGTGGAAAGGTCAAAGAAACGTACCTGCCCGCCCAGCAGGATCTGCTGGGTTTCGGCCCGGAAGTTGGCGCGTGGCGGTCCGGCTATCTGATTGCCACAGAGGTTGGACTGCGCCAGGGTATTACGCCGGGGACTCACATCCATGACGGTCCGCATCCGTAGTTTTTGGCCCGTGGTAAAGATATTCATACAGGCGTCGTCGGAGTAATCCATGTAGTTCTGTACCATGTTGATCGCCCCGCAGCTTGTTCTGCCCACCGGGCATCCCCGGCTTTCGCTGGCCTGGGGAGGGGTGTCGTCCACAAAGTCATTGCCACAGTTGGCATCGCCCCAGATATGCCGCAAGCCCAGCCAGTGGCCGGTTTCGTGCGTGAGGGTACGGCCATTGTTGTAGGGAGCCTGCAGAATGGGAAACGTTCCTTTCAGGGCATTTCCAAAAGACTGGTAGCGAACCACCACTCCGTCGGTATTGCGGGGGCTGTTGTCGGGAATACCGGCCAGTGTCGACAGGCTGGGAAACTGCGCGTAGCCAACCAGGCTGGCGTCGGAAGAAGCAAAGTCAAGTACCCAGATGTTGTAGTACTTGTCGGGGTCCCAGATGCTGCTGGGCTTAAGCACGTTTTCAATATCGTTGCGTGACCAGCTCGCCCGGCCACCATTGATACGGTCTATGCCTGGCTCGGCCATGGGTTGCCCCTGCGGATTGAGCCGGGCCTGACAAAAGTCAATCTCGATATCGGCCCCGCGTGGGTCGGTATTGAAGCCAGGCGTACCGGGCCGGCGGCGAAAGTCCTCATTCAGCGTTTCGATCTGCGACTGAATCTGGGCCAGGCTCAGGTTGCGTCCCTGGCCCACCGCTTCGCCATTGTGGACAATATGGACCACCACGGGTATCGTGAGCACTTCCAGTGTAGTTCTTCCGGCTTTTCGCAGTTCTTCCCGCTCCTGAATTTTCTTTTGCAGTAGCTGTTCAAAATCATTCAAAGACCCCATGCGCGGGTTGCGGGCCCGGAGCAGGCTGTCCATTTGCATGGTAGCGCAGGGATCGGGCTGAGCCAGGGCTTCAAAACCCGGTAGGAAGCACAAAAGCAGAAAAACTAGTAGGTAAAGACGCTTCATGAAGTGTAAATATCTGACAAACAGGTAATTTGATTTGGGATTCTCCCATAAAAAAGCAGGCACATAGGCTTACTTATCTGGTGGAAGATGAAAAGACAAAGCGGTAGCTGGCGTCAATACCCTGAAAATCGTCAAGGTATATTTCCAGCGTCATGCTGGTACTCGAAAGGGATTTTACGGTATAGGGCAGCGGGCCACCCAGCAGCGGGAAGGCAAACTCGAGCGTAGCATTGGCGTTTACGAGTGTCCAGTTATCGGTAAAAAGTACGTCCGGTTCGCTGGATGCACACTTGGTAGCGCCGTTGGTATACTCGTATTTACGCTCTGCGTTGGCATAAAACACGTATTGATCGTCGGCCTCGCAGGGGTTATTGAACAGGTTCCGGGCCGGGATGGGCCCCGAGGCTTCCCCTTCGTCGATTACCTCAAACGAAACCAGCGACCAGGCCTTTTTTTCGGTTCCCGTCAGGAGTTGGGTGTAGGTTAGGGGCTTGGGCTCGATGGTTTCCGAACACCCCCCGAGGGTTAGCAAAAGCAGCCCGGTTGCCAGGGTAAGAAAGCGTTGGAGTGTCATGGTCTTTAATGTTATAGTTGGTCCCATAGGAATAAGATTCTTAATTGCGGGGCGTAAATGTAAAGGGCACACTAATAGTCGTATCCCGCGTATCGGTAACGGGCAATTTCAGCCGGATATTCAACCGAATAGCGCGGGTCTGCGGATTCCACAGGCCGGTTCCGCTCAGGGTGTCATAAGGAGATGCCAGGTCGGGGCTCACCTGCGTAGGGATGGTGAGGGTATTGTCGCCGTTGTCGATGAAGTTGATCCTGGCCTTGGTAGCGTTAAAGTTAAAAACTTCTACGTTCCAGTTCGATACCGTATACTCCCTGCAATTGAGGCTGCTGATTTCGATGTTATTGACGGCCAAGTTGCTTCCCTGCCGGGTACCGGTATAGAAACCGCTCAGCAGGCAGTCGTCCTGCACGGTAAGAGTCAGCGATTTACCGATACGGTTGTTTTGGCCAAAGCCTACCTGCAATTCGGGGGCACTGACGTCCGTAAGCGTGAAGATAATATTCTGGGAGTCCAGGATATTGTTAGCATTGTTGATGAGCCGCACGGTGATGGTGCCAAAGTACTTGTTGGCCGGTATCGTCACCAGACCTTTGGTACCTTCGATGACATAGTCACGTCCTTCGCGGGCCGTACCGCCTACGGTGTAATTGACCGTCACGGCTTTGCTGACAGGCTTGCCCACAATATGAACTTTTACAGTTATGGGCTGTCCGATACTTTCCTTATAGGTCAAAGTGGTATCAGTAAAGCGCACAAAGGCCGGACCGTCAAACAGGATTTTTTGTTCCTCGCAGGCGGTCAGAAAAACCATGAACATGACAAAGCCGAGCGATACTAGTTTATGAGTGAATTTCATTGTAGTCTACTTGAATAAATGAATTAATAACCCGGGTTCTGGTTTCCGGCCAGGGCGCTATTACGCTGAATCTCACTCTGCGGGATGGGCCAAAGCTGGAATTTCTGATCCCAGTTGGGCGAAAATGCCGTCATCACTGTCTGCAGCCGGCCGGTGCGCTTGAGGTCATACCAGCGGTGGCCCTCAAACGAAAGCTCGTACACCCGTTCTTTTTCAATCGTCATTAGGGCGTTTTCCTGCGTGGTGAAGCTTGCCACGGGGGCGCCGGCGCGGGTACGCAGCCGGTTAAGATCAGCCTGAGCCCCGTTGGTACCCACAATCCGCCCCTGCCGGGCGCGGGCCTCGGCCCGGATGAGGTACTGCTCGGCCAGCCGGAAAATCGTGATGTTATTGTTGGCCTGGTCAGGCGAGCCGTACTTTGCCACCGACCAGCCGTTGTCGCGCCCGCGCTGTTGCTGGGGGTTGAAGACAATGGTTTGGCTGCGCTCGCCGGCGTTGGTTTCCAGCATGGTGAGTACGTAGGTATTGGCCGGTATTACCTCACGCCGACCTACCAGAATATTGTTCAGGCCAAAAGTGGAGGTGCCCGGGTCATCACTGGAATTGTTGGCGTAGGCCACTTCCAGAATGGTTTCGTCGTCGTATTCCTGAAAAATCACATCGGCGTAGCTTTCCGGCAGACTCTGGCGATTGGAAGCAATGATTTCGGTGGCAAACTTCTCGGCCTGCACCCAATCCTGCTGGTAGAGGTAGTAGCGGGCCAAAGCCGCCCGGGCGGCGTTTTTGGTAGCAAAAGTTTTGGCGTTGATCCGGTTATTATATGTAGTGGGCAGGTCAGTGAGGGCGGCATTATAATCAGCCAGCACCGATTGCAGGATTTCTGTTTGCGAAGCCCGGGGAATAGTACTATTGGTTTCGACGTCGGTAGTGGTTACTTCGGGAATGCCGCCAAACGTGTAGGCACCGATAAAATTGGCAAAGCCCCGCGCAAAGCGGGCTTCGGCCAGTACCTGCTTGCGCACGGCCTCCGTGACACCCGGCACATCGCCGATACGCTCTTCAATAAAGTTGGCAATGTACACTGTGCCATAAATGGCCCCCCACATGGTAGCGGCGGCGTCGTTAGTGGCCGTGATTTGCTTGTTGCCCAGCTCGTTGTATACCGTAAAGGTGCCGTTATGCTGGATGAAATCAGGCGTAAATGCCCCGGCTACGACGATCGGAGAACCCAGGCCCCGGAAAGCGTTATAAAGACCCAGACGTACAGGCTCAACGTCAGCGGCTTCGTTGAGTACCAGGTCATCGACCAGCAAGTCTATTGGGGGTGGTTCCAGGATTTCGCGGCACGAGCTGAGCGTAACAAGAAAAGCTACGATAACCCCTGCCCATTGTCCGGCGCTTTTTCGGGAAAAGAACCGGTATGTATTTGTCTGAATGCTATTGATACGATTCATATATAGTGCAACAAGTCGGTAAATGCGGTAAAGCGAAAGTTTAAAATTTGACGGTCAGGCCTAGCAGCATGGTTTTTACCTGAGGCAGGGTAAAAAAATCGATGCCCTGAGCGGTGGTGGAACCATCCAGTGTACTTACTTCCGGATCGGCCCCGGAGTAGGGGGTCAGCGTCCAGAGGTTGGTACCGGAGGCAAACACCCGTACCCCGCTCATTTTTACCCGGCTGGCCCAGCGGGCTGGCAGGTTGTAGCCAATGGAAAGGTTTTTGAGCCGCAGGTAGGACCCGTCCTCTAAAAAACGACTGCTGTGGAAGTTATTGTATGTATTTCCCAGCTCGTAGCGGGGTACATCCGTGACATCGCCTTCCTCCTGCCAGCGCCGCAGGGCGGTTATGCTTTGGTTATTTTCGATGTCAGCGCCCGTATTTACCAGCGTTGTGTTGGTGAAGTTCAGGGTTTTGTTGCCGTACATAAACTGGAAGAATACGCTCAGGTCAAAGCCTTTCCAGGATACCCGGTTGGTAAAACCCCCAAAAAATAGGGGCTGAGCCGTGCCAATCACCTGCCCGTCGTCGGGCGAAATGCGGCCATCGCCGTTGATATCCTCGTAGATAGCGTTGCCCGTGGCGGGGTCTACTCCCAGGAATTTAAGGCCCCAGAAGGTACCCAGCGGCGACCCTTCCAGAATAGCGTTGGTACCGCCTACCCCATTGCCGGAATAACCCCGAAAAAGGGTGTCCTGGTTGGCCAGGGCTTCTACATTGTTAATGTTGCGGCTCAGGTTCAGGTCAGTACTCCACCGTACGGCGCGGTCTACGTTTACCGTCGAGACGGTCAGTTCAAGGCCTTTGTTAGAAATCATACCAATGTTTCCCTGAATGCTGCCGAAGCCGGTAGTGAGCGGGATAGGCTGCGCAAAAAGTAGGTTATCGGTCAGGTTGCTGTAGGCATCGGCAGTCACGGTCAGGCGGCCATCCCAAAGTGAAGCGTCAAAGCCAATGTTCGCTTCGCGGGTACGTTCCCATTGCAGGTTGGGGTTGCTCAGGTTGGCCGGGCCAACTCCGGTAGCGCCGTTGTAGGTGACACTCGCCCAGGTACCCAAAAACTGAAAGCCACCGATGCGCTCGTTTCCGGTAAAGCCATAACTTCCCCGCAGTTTGAGCTCACTGATAAACGGCAACGACTCCATAAACGACTCCTGTGAAACGCGCCAGCCGGCCGAAACCGATGGGAATAGGCCAAAGCGGCGGTTCTGGCCAAAGCGGGAAGATCCATCGTAACGGGCCGTCAGGCCAAACAGGTACTTATCTTTGAAGTCATACTTTACTTCACCAAAAAAAGAAACCAGTCCGTTTTGTCCGAATCCGGAGCCTCCGGCGTCTACTACACCCGCTGAATTGAGGTAGGTAAAGTCATCGCTCGGGAAAAGACGTCCCGACACGGAGGACGACCGTCCTTGCGAGTGAATGATCTCATTGCCGAGAAGTGTATTAAAATGGTGGGTGTCGTTCAGCGACAGGTAGTAGGTAAGTACGTTGGAGTTGATGATGGTGTAATCGGTGTTGGTGATATACACACCGTAGCCCTTGCCGCCAACGCTGGGCAGAAACCCACCGATGGCCGTACCCGATGGCTCGTACTGGTCTTCCTCCGAGTTGTTGTAGTCCATGCTGAACTTGGTGCGGAAGCGCAGATTTTTCATGATCTCATAATCGGCGTTTACGCCTGTAATGATTTTGAGGCCGTACGTAACAAAGCGGGGCAATACTGCCTGCCCAACCGGATTGAAATTGGGAAATCCGGCATAACCCGCGCTGTTGGGGCCGTAGAGTTCTCCCTGCTCGTTGTAAGGCGAGTAGTAGGGCAGGCTCTTGATAGCCCCTGAGTACACCCCATCCAGAAAGTTATCGCCCTTCACGCGGTTGTTCTGGCTGAGCGACATGTTGATGTTGGCACCTACATTGAGGCGCGCACTAGCTTTATGGTCTACGTTGAGCGCACCGCTGTACCGCGTGAAGCGGTTGTTGAGCTGCACGCCTTCCTCGTCGCGTACGTTGCCGCTCAGGTAAAAGCGCGTACGGTCGTTGCCACCGGCGGCCGAGATCTGGTACTGTTGCAGTACTCCCTGCCGCAGCACGGCGTCTACCCAATCCGTATTTACGCCATCGGTTACGCCTTTGATGAGTCCCTGCTTGTCAGGGTCTTGCCCGGCATTGATAACGGCTTCTCGCTGTAGCTCTAGCAGTTGAGTGGCATTGAGCACCTGAGGGCGTTTCACAATATCGGTGATACCCCGCTGTACATCGGCCGTAATGAGGGTTTTGTTGTTGCGGCCGCGCTTGGTAGTGATGAGTACCACCCCGTTGGCCCCCCGGGAGCCATAGATGGCCTTGGCCGACGCATCTTTCAGTACTTCAATGGACTCGATGTCGTTGGGATTGATGATCGAAATGGCATTGTCCTGCTGCCCTCCGAAGCTACGGCCCGACACCGGCCCGTCGTAGATGGGGACGCCATCTACAATGAAAAGCGGCCTGTTGGAAGCCGAGATGGAGGTATTGCCCCGAATACGAACCGAAATACCGCCCCCCGGCGTACCGGACGACTGCGAGATTTGTACCCCGGCGGCCTGCCCCTGTAAAGCCTGATCTACCCCCACCACGGGAATATCCTTGAATTTATCGCTCTTGATGGTCGTGATAGAACCGATGATGTCCTTGCGCTGAGTTTGGTTGTAGCCCGTCACCACCACCTGAGTCAGTTCAGTGGCGCTTTCGGCCATTTCCACGTTCACCACCGAGCGGCCCTGACCGACCGTGATGTCCTGACTTTCCAGACCGATAAATGAAAAAGTGAGTGTAACTGTACCTGATGGTACGGAGATGCTGTACTGGCCGTTGGCGTCGGTGCTGGTACCATTGTTGGAGCCTTTGACTACTACGTTGACGCCGGGCAGGGCTGTTCCATCGGTAACTGAGCTGACTTTACCCGTAATAACTCTTTGTGCCATTGTACTGTGCATGACCCCCAAAAGGAGAAAGCACAGCCCTAAAAAACGACCGAAATGCTTCATGTGCTGATTGAAAGTAATAGTAGGCGTTATGATCTGAAAGTTTTAGTTCTTTATTCAGGAATTATATATATACGCAAAATATACGCTTTTCTGTTGCGGACAAAGGTTTTTTTTCATTGGCTGAAAAAGGACTTTGGCCAAATGAACGATAAAGAGAGGAGAATTGCCGGATCGGGTAGATTATTAACGTACGAGGTGAGATTATGTTTGATCCATAAAAAGGAAAAGCACCCTTTGGGAGGGTGCTTTTCGCAAAATCAAAGGCTGGCAGGATCAGTAGCCGGCGTTTTGTTCCAGGTTGCTGTTGGCGTCGATTTCCCGGCGAGGAATCGGGAAAATCAGCTTGGGCGAATTGTAGGGCAGGGCACCTACGTTGCTTCTGGTGCGCTTGAGGTCATACAGCTGCAGTCCTTCAAAGGCCAGTTCGAGCCGGCGTTCCCGCAGGATGTTGTTGAGGGTCACCGTCGTCAGCGGAGCCAGGCCGGCCCGGGTACGAATCCGGTTGATGTCTGCCAGAGGCGCAGCCCCGATGCTGGAATTGTTGCGCAGGTTGGCCTCGGCCCGGATCAGGTACATTTCGGCCAGGCGAAGTACCTTGATATTGCCGTACTGATTGATCCATTTTGCGGTATATATGCCATTGCCATCGTCATAAAACAGCTGTCCGCGCAAATCATCGGCTGTGTACAGATTCAGGTGGGCATCCTCGATCAGGATATCGCCCCGCCCGCCGTAATCTGCCGAAGCAAAGAACGTATTTAGGTTGTTTACTCCGTCCTGATCAGTCACCTGCACCGAGAAGATATCTTCGGCGGTATTGACGCCATTCTGATTGATGCGCAAATCAAACACATCTTCAATAGGTACCAGTGAGTAGCGTCCCGAGGAAATCACCCGGGTAGCCGCGGTGGCGGCGTCGGCGTAGCGTCCCTGCAGTAGGTACACCCGCGCCAACAGGGCGGCGGCGGCTCCTTTGGTAGTAAAGAAGCTATTGCTGGCGGGAAGGGCCGTTTCGGCCTGGGTCAGATCCTGGATAATCTGCGTGTACACTTCGGCCACGGTATTGCGGCTTACCTTGGATGCTTCGGTGATTTCGGTGGTAGGTTCCAGAATCAGCGGCACGCCCGGGTTGGCAGAAGGAGTACCGTCGGTCCAGGCCTTGGCGTATTGCTGTATCAGGGCAAAGTACACCAGTCCGCGGATGAACTTGGCCTCGCCTTCCACCCGGCTGCGATTGGCGTTGGTCACTACGTCGAGGTTATCGAGTACGTTGTTTGCTATATTGATAGTGCGGTACGAATCCAGCCAGGTAGAAGCCGCCTGATCGTTGTCTACCAGCAGGCTTTTCCGGAAGATCTGATCAGGAGCCACAAAGGTACCGTCCCAGAAAATCTCCCCGTTGTCGCCCAGGAGTTCGGCGTCGCGGATGATATTGCCACCGTATACATCGCCATCTCCCAGGGCATCATAGGCACCCACGAGCAGGGCTTCTACGTCGCCGGAAGTAGCCACGGCCGAGCCGGCGTCGATGGTGTTCACGGGTTTTACGTCCAGTTGGCTGTTGCAGGCCGTCAGTAGGAGGGCCCCGGTAGCCAGCGTAAGCATTTGTTTTACGATATATCTCATTTTCTTGATGTCTGTTTTTTTAGTGAATCTTACCTGATCAGAAGCCCAGATTGATACCTACAATGATGGTTTTGGCCTGAGGTGCGGAATAAAAGTCGTTGCCCAGCCCAATGTTTCCGGCCACGTAGTCGGCATTTACCTCAGGGTCCCAACCGGTGTAGTTGGTAAAGGTAAGCAGGTTCTGACCCGTCACGTACAAGCGCACACGATCCATTTTGATGCGGTTGGTGAGTGACGAAGGCAGTGTGTAAGAGAGCGTGGCGGTTCTCAGACGAACATAGTCGCCATTTTGCAGGTAGCGCGACGACTCGGCCGTACCGTTGGCGTCGAAAAGGCGAGCTTGGGGTACACTGGTAATGTCGCCGGGCTGCTGCCAGCGGTTGAGCTGATCGGTGGTTTGGTTATCGAAGAAATCGCCATTTGCCGACTGGAATTTACCCCCACCGTTGTAGATGTCATTACCAAACTGTCCCTGAAACAGGAAGTTCAGTTCAATGTTCTTGTAAGACAAACTGTTGGTAACACCACCGATCAGACGAGGGTTGGGGTTGCCAATAACTACCCGCTGCGCCTGGTTAGGATTGTTGGTGGTATTCCGGTCCAGCGATCCATCGGGACGCTCATCGTTGATATAGTAGAGCGCGTCGCCGTTCTGTGGGTCAACACCCGCGTACTCAATGGCGTAAAACACACCAATGGGCTGGCCCTCTACGGCCCGGTTTACAAAGCCACCTTCGATTACCTGGCCATCCAGGTCCAGAATCTTGTTGCGGTTGGCCGCCAGGTTGAGGCTGGTGTTCCACTTAAACGCCCCGGTCGTGTTCTCCGAGTTTAGTACAAACTCCCAGCCCTTGTTTTCCAGGGTACCTACGTTGCGCAGCTGCGTGCGGAAACCGGAAGTGCCCGGTACGTTTACGTTCAGCAGCAGGTCGCGGGTGTTTTTGATGTAGTAGTCTACTTCGCCGGAAATACGTCCGCCGAAGAAGCCAAATTCCAACCCAACGTCAGTTTGGGTGGTCTGCTCCCAGCGCAGATCGGGGTTTTCGATCTGGGTGGGGCTTTGGCCTGGTACACCGGCGTAGCCTGAGCTACCGCTATACAGTCCGTAAGAGGCAAAGTTGCCTATCTCGGCATTTCCCGTCAGACCGTAGCTGGCCCGGAGTTTCAGGAGGCTAAGGGAAGGCAAGCCCTGCATGAACGACTCGTCGCTGATAACCCAGCCTACCGAAGCCGCGGGAAAGAAGCCGTAGCGGTTGTTTTCGCCAAAGCGCGACGACCCGTCGATACGTCCACTTACCGACAGCAGATACTTGCCATCAAAGCGGTAGTTGGCCCGACCAAAATAGGAGAGGAAGCTGTAATTGCTTCCCGACGAGCTGCCGCCAGTGATACGGGCCGCCGCGGTAATTTTCTGGTAGGCATTGGAAGGAAACTCCTGCCCGGTCACCTGATTGTACGTAGCCTCTGACTTCTGGAATGACATACCTACCGTAGCATCCACATCATGCTTTTCGGCAAAGGTACTGCCCAGCGTAAAGAAGTTGTTGGTGGTATAATTGGTAATTTGCCCCCACGAGCTGAAGCCCAGTCCGTTGGGAGCCCCCGTATTCCGTGCGGTTTCTTTACCGAAGTACTGCTCTTCGTTCAGATTGTACAGGTCAGTACCCCATTCGGAACGAAATTTGAGCCAGTTGGTAAATTTGTATTCTCCGAAGATATTACCAATGGTACGGTACGAAGTAGATACGTTGGACGAGAAATCGCGGTTGAGCAGGGGGTTGTAGTACAATGTGTAGTTTCCGCTCAATTGATCAGTTCTTGGGTCAATGATTGGCGTAATGGGGGGCAGGGCCACCATCTGCAAAGGCGTTGAAAAGGAGTTGTCGTTGGCAAGGCGGCCATTGACGGTACGGGCTACATTCACATTGACGCCCAGCGTCAGGTTGTCGGTGGCCTTGTGGTCGAGGTTGATGCGCCCACTCAGACGCTTAAATGAGTTACTGATCAGGATTCCCTGCTGGTCGAGATACTGGCCCGACACAAAAAAGCGGGTTTTGGCATCGCCACCGCTGGCGCTGATGTCAAACTGTCCCATGGGGGCTTTCTGGAAAGCCTCAGCCTGCCAGTCGGTGTCGTATTCGCCATTGCGCCAGCCCGCTTCGTTGCCGGCCGCATAGCGCGTAAAACGGTTGTATGTGCTACCGGTCAGGTAGTTGGAGGGTAGGTAACCTAAGTCGATGCCATTCTGTACGGCTTCGGAAAATAGCTCCACGTACTGCTCTGTATTGAGCCAATCGCGCAGGTTGGTAGGCGTGCTGCTGCCCATTTGGTAACCCACGCTGAACTTCGTTTTGCCGGTTTTGCCGGTTTTTGTGGTAATCAGTACCACGCCGTTGGAGGCCCGTGAGCCGTAGATAGCAGCAGCCGAGGCATCTTTCAGAATCTCGATTGACTCAATGTCGTTGAAGTTAATGTCGGCGAGGGGGTTCTGGGGAGCCGTGCTGGTTCCCTGGTTGGAGGTAGTGAGTGGAATACCATCCAGTACGTACAGGGGCTCATTGCTGGCTGTTACCGACGATGATCCCCGGATACGCATCTGAATCCCCTGACCAAGCTTGCCGTTGAGGGAGGTAATCTGCACCCCGGCGGCCCGGCCCTGCAAAGCCTGCTCAAAAGTAGTAACGGGCGTATTGGCTATTTCGGCTCCGCTTACCTTGGCAATGTTGCCGGTCAGGTTTCTTTTGGACTGGGTACCGTAACCCGTTACGACCACTTCACTGAGGGCACGGGTGTCGGCCTGCAGTTGTACATTGATAGTACTTCGGTTATTAACAGGTACCTCCTGGGAAACCAGTCCTACGAAACTAAATACCAACGTGGCATTTGGAGATGCGTTGAGCGTAAAATTGCCGGATGCATCCGTTTGGGTACCGCGTGTGGTACCTTTTACCTGTACACTCACCCCGGGTAGGGAAGTGCCGTCTTCGGCGGAAGTGACAGTACCTGAAACTTTAAAATCCTGCGCCAGTACAACTGACCAGGAAGCAAAGAGACAGAAAAGAAGGAGTAAACCATTTTTCTTCATACTTACTGAGTTAGGTTTGGTTTGTTGGGAAAATAAAAAAAACACAAAAAACGACATATAAAGAGGAGGCTTGCCAAGTACTGTCTCTCTATGCCAAATAAATGCTAATTTCTTAAAAAACTGCTATTTACAGAAATTGGCACCTTAAAATAGCAGAATGTTTAAAAAAGATGTTGGATACTTTACAAAAAAGGCGCTTTGCTCGGAAGAATGATCATGATGGCAGTTGGCATTCCATGTCCGTAAACCGCTGGCTTTGTGGAATTGTTTGTTGATAGAGACTAAAATACTACTTTTGAGTCTATTGGTAATCAAAAATTTGTATTGTTTGGTCATTTTGCCAACTTTTTTTTGCAGGAAACTGCAAGTGCAGAATATTTAATAGGTACTTGCCTTTTTACTGTAAAATATAATTTAATGTTTTTTTGGGCATGAAACCTTCAATCGAGCCAATTAACGGCTAAATTTATTGGCCTGCACAGCCAGAAGATAGTACAGCATGCCAAAGTGAGCTTTGTGAAAAAAGGCACGAAAGAGGAATTAGACGAAACTTGAATTTATCCTACTTCTCTTCTGCGTAAAGATATAATTTACCCCCTCTGGCATTACCCCATTCAGGTCAGGCAGACCGAGGCCATTGACTGCCTGATCAACTACTGACGGCTACCAGTATTTTCCGCCTTTTTTGAGCGCAAAGCCCACGCCCCGGCCCGCAATGCGCGCGTGGTTCCAAAGGGTAGGCAGCAAGCCAAAGTGTTTGCGAAGTACCCGGAAGCGATCTACGAGCGAACGCCGGTGCCGCTTTACCGAAAGCCCCCCCACCAGATACCGGCACAAGACAAAAGGGAGGTACCGGGTACTGCGCGATCGTTTGAGGCATTCGATTTCCCAGTCAATATCGGCGCTGAGGTTGTTATGGTCGTAGAGCGGCGCTATTGCGCGCTTTACCACAAAGGCCTGGTGTGAGATTTTCATGCCCAGGGCCAGGTCGCGCCAGTGGATGTTTTGCGGGAGCGTGTGCGGTGTTACTTCGCTGCGCAGACCCACCGGCGTGCCGTCTTCCTGCACAAAAAGCGCGTCGCTGTAATACACATCGGCCTTGCTGTCTTCCATGGCGTGCAGCAGTCGCGATATCACCTGCCCGTCGTATACCTCGTCGCCCGCATTCAGAAACCAGACATACTCGCCCGTAGCCAGGCTCAGGCCCTTGTTCATGGCGTCGTACAGGCCTCGGTCGGGCTCCGAGATAATGCGCTGCAGTAAGGTACTGTACCGTTCGGCAATGCGGAGGGTTTCGTCCTGCGAGGCGCCATCTACCATGATGTACTCGATGCTGTCGGCCACGCCGGGGACCAGGCGGGCGGCCTTGCCTACGCTTTGGAGCGTTCTTTCGAGGTACTTTCCG
>CATMVR010000039.1 GCA_950075905.1 uncultured Persicitalea sp.
AGCTGCTGCGCCGTTCGACCAGCCACAGCGCGTCCTCGAGCGACAACACCCCCGCGGTGCAGGCCGCAGCGTACTCACCGATGCTGTGGCCGATGACCGCATCCGGGACGATTCCCCAACTCGCCAGGAGCTCTGTCATCGCATACTGGAACGCGAACAGGCAAGGCTGGGCATAGCGGGTGTCGTGAATCGTGCCGCCGCTGCCGAACATCACGTCGAACAGTGGCTTGTCGAAGCGGCCGTCCAGGAGCGCGGCGCAGCGCGACAGTGCATCCCGGAAAGCCGGTTCGCTGTCGAACAGATCCCGGCCCATCCCGGGTGTCTGAGATCCTTGCCCCGAGTACACGAATGCGACCCGGGGAGCCTTGACGGCGCGGCCCACGATCAGGTTGTTGTGGTCGTGGCCGGCGGCTGCGGCGGTGAGGGCTTCGCGGGCGTTCTTCGCCGACGAGGACACGATCGCGGCCCGGCGTTCGAAGGGTGACCGCCCCAACGCAAGCGTGTAGGCGACATCCGCCAGCTCGGTACTCGGCGACGCGCGCAGGAACCGCTCCAGATTCCCGGCCATCGCGCCCAACGCCGATTCTGTCCTGGTGGAAAGGCACAGCAGCTGATGCGTGCGTTCGGTCCCGCTGCGCGACCCCAGGTCCTGTCCTTGTTCGAGCAGCACATGTGCATTGGTCCCCGAGAACCCGAATCCGCTGACCCCGGCCAGCGGGTTTCAGTCGGCGCAGTTCCGGTACATCGAAATCCATTGCACCCGCCTGGAAAACCTCGTCAACGAGGAAGGAAAAAAACAGCTGAGTGCCAATCCCAGTACAGAGGAGTACTTCGAACACATTTATTGGAAAGACGCCGGGGTAGACCGCACGACGGGCGAGAAAAGGTACACCCTTCGGCAGTTTGAAGAAAAGTACCTGGATTCCTTCATAGCCCTGGCCGACAAGGTAAAAGGTATTACCCTCGAAGAAATCGCGCTGAATCTGGAAAGCTGCTCCCCGGCCCTGAAAGAGAAATTGAAGGAGTTTGACCACCTCTACAATGTAGTATGGCCCCTTACCCATCTGCAAACCGCCGGGCACTACCTGGAACCGGACGGCGTACCCAAGGTCGCCACCGGCGGCAGCGAGTGGAAAAAGTATCTGCACCCAAAGTTTCAGGAGCGGAAGTTTTTTCCAACACTATGGGGCGATGATGAACTGGCCCACTGGGGCGAAGGGGAAGTTTCGTAGCAAATCCTGTGCATTGCGCCCCCCCTGGCGTGATTATTTTGGCGGGTTCGGTGAAATCAAGGTAGCCTTGCCTTCCTCACGGGCAAGGCCCGGAAAAGCTCTTCTGAATCCCGTTTTTATTTTCTATGAACCCATGTTACTCGAAAAAAAAATCCCTTTTTCCTACATTGCCGGCAAGGTAACGCACGAGTTCATTATTGTACTCATTATTTCCTTTGTAGTCCTTTTCCTTACGAAAAAATACCAGGACTTCTTGCCCGAAATGCCGCTGTCGGTACCGGCCTTCATCGGTACGGCTATCTCCATCCTGCTTTCTTTTAAGCTCAATCAGTCCTACGACCGCTGGTGGGAAGCGCGCAAAATATGGGGGAGTATTGTCAACGACTCCCGGAGCTTTGTGATGCAGGTGCAGCATCTGACCACCGGGCGCAATGAGTCCGCGATCAGACAGATTGCCTACCGGCAGATTGCCTGGTGCTACGCCCTGGGGCAGGCACTCCGGGGGCTCGACCCGATGGAACGCATGGAAAGCTTCCTGACGGAAGAGGACCTGGCCACCATCCGAAAGCACAATAACAAGCCTCTGGCGCTGCTGCAGCTACACCGGAGGGATATCCGCGAACTCCGGGATCTCAACCACCTGGACGTGTTTTCGCTAATACAGCTGGATAGTACCCTGGTGCGCCTCTGTGATGCGCAGGGCAAGGCCGAGCGCATCAAGTCTACGGTATTTCCGGTAACGTACCGTTTATTCCTCCACTACATTATCTATCTCTTTGTGGTGACTCTTTCCATTGCGCTGGAAGATGTGGGGGGCTATTTTGAAATTCCGCTGCTGATCGTGCTGTCTATGGCTTTCTTTTTACTGGAAAGAACCGCCAACCACATGCAGGACCCCTTCGACAACCGCCCCACCGACACCGCCATGACGGCCATAGCCCGTACTATAGAAATTAACATCCGGCAGCTACTGCGCGAAACGGAGGTACCCCAGCCCCACCAGCCGGAGGGTTTTTATCTTAAATAGGGTTACCGGAGGGCCCTGCAATCGCTCAAAGTCTAGGTCATTGCGCCGGTTTTCCGGCGCAATGACCTTTCTTCATTTTGTGGCAAGCTTAGTCAGCGATTAATCAGAACTTTACCTTACCGACCAATACAAGTAACAGTATGACAGGACCTGATAAGAACAATCCGTTTCCGTTGGCTCACCACAACAAACTGTGTTTTTTGAAAAACATCGTCACCAACCCCAACATCATCGTGGGTGACTATACCTACTATGATGATTTTGAGGATGTCTACAACTTTGAAAAAAACGTCAAATACCATTTTGACTTCATCGGCGATCAGCTCATCATTGGCAAATTCTGCATGATTGCCTCGGGTGCCCAGTTTATCATGAACGGCGGCAACCATCTTTCGGATGCCATTTCGGCCTATCCCTTTGCCATATTCGGCCATGGCTGGGAGGGGGCCATGGAGGGTAAAACCTACCCCCACAAAGGCAATACGGTGATTGGCAACGACGTCTGGATCGGCCATAACGCCACCATCATGCCCGGCCTCACCATTGGCGATGGGGCCATCATCGCTACCAATGCTACGGTGACGAAAGACGTACCTCCGTACGCCATCATGGGCGGCAATCCGGCGCGGGTACTCAGAAAGCGGTTTTCAGACGAGCAGATTGAGGTACTCTTGCAGATTCAGTGGTGGAACTGGGACATCCAAAAAATAACCGACCACGTGCAGGTACTGACAGGAGGAGATGTTAAAAAATTGAAGGAATTGAGTAAATCTTGAAATTAAAAACACTGACCAACATGAAAGCCGTCGTATACAGCCGCTACGGTGCAGCGGAGGTACTTCAACCCGCCGAAGTACCTACACCTGTACCCAAAGATAATGAGGTACTGGTAAAAGTACAGGCCGCGTCGGTCAACTCCTGGGACTGGGACCTGGTAACGGGCAAACCACTCCTATATCGTCTTCTGTTTGGGATTTTCAGACCCAGGTACCCCATCATCGGCTCAGACATTGCCGGACGCGTGGAAGCGGTGGGCAAAGATGTGACACAATTCAAGCCAGGCGACGAGGTGTTTGGTGATATCTCCGGCAGCGGATTCGGGGCTTTTGCCGAATACGCCTGCGCGCCGGCTAAGGTACTCGCACTCAAAATACCTTCCATGACATTTGAGCAGGCTGCGGCTACTCCACAGGCGGGCGTGCTGGCCTTGCAGGGGCTCCGGCAGGGGCAGCTCGCCGCCGGGCAGAAGGTCCTGATTAATGGTGCCGGAGGCGGTGTGGGTACCTTTGCGGTGCAAATGGCCAAAGTGGCCGGGGCGCAGGTAACGGCCGTGGACCGCGCCGACAAGCTGGATTTGCTACGCTCGCTGGGAGCCGCCCATGTGATGGACTACCGGCGCGAAGATTTTACAAAAACCGCACATACCTACGACCTGATTCTGGATATGGTAGCCTGGCATTCGGTAGCCGATTGCCGCCGGGCGCTGAACCCCGGCGGGCGATATGTGATCGTAGGTGGTAAAGTAGGTGCCCTTATCAAGACGGCCACTCTGAGTAGTTGGTCAAAGCCGGAAGGAAAGCAGGTCGGTCTGCTGGTACACAAGCCCAACGCCAAAGACCTGCACGAACTGAACCTGATGTTTAGGGCCGGTACCGTGGTGCCGGTGATTGACCGGTTGTATCCTTTGAGCGAAACCGCAGAGGCAGTGCGCTATCTGGGCGAGGGACATGTACGGGGAAAAGTTGTCATAACTTTATAACCTGCGCATACACCCTAACCTGCTTCATCCGCAATGAAAAAAATAGTAATTCAGCTAGTCCTATTTTGGGGAATTAGCCTGTGCGCCGTGGGCCAAGGGACAACTCCATTACATGTGACGTTTTTTGGCTCGTCAGTTTGCTGGGGTACCGGCGCCGCAAACAACCACGGCTACGCCTGGCAGTTTTTTCATAGCGGGGCCATCGATACTCTCAACTACAAGTACTTCAATGCCTCCACCGGCGGCGACAATACCCTGAAAGTGGAAAAGGAAAACCGGTTGACCCAGAAACTGTTTCCTACCCGTCCCGACATCGTGGTAATTGGCCTGTCGCTGGGCAACGAAGGCATTCTCAGTCCCAAAGACAACAACGGTCGGGAGCAGATTCTGGAACAGTACCGCAGCCGCCTGCTGGCGCTGACCGACTCCCTCAGCAGGATGGGAATGGACCCGGTCATTGTCAACTGCTACGCTAACGACCATTTCACTGAGGCTCACTACGAGATTACCCAACGCATGAACCGGATCATCAATACCTGGCCCTACCCGAGCGTCAACGTGCTGGGAACGGTGGATGATGGGACAGGAAAATGGGTGGAAGGCTACGTTAGAGATCCGCTGCACCCCAATACCGCCGGACACGCCGAGATGTCGTATGCGATAGTGCCTTCTTTGTTCGAGGCAATCCGGGCCGGAAAGAAAATACCCACTTACGACTGGCACCGAAGCTATGCTATGGTACAGAATGTGGGCAAGGCAGACAAACCACTCCAACTCGACGTGCCAGGTACCCTGCATTCGTTTACCCTCAGCTTTCGCTTTAAGGATACTGGGGAGGGAAGCGTTGCCGGTTTTACTTCCGGTAGCCAAAGCCATGTTCTTGGGGTCTCCGGATCAAGCCTCCGCTACAAATCGCTTTCAAAAAACCTACCTTCAACTCCCGACACCTGGACCCACGTGGTGCTATCCCACAGCTACGCCAATCAAAAAACCACGCTGTTTGTGAATGGCGAACTGGTGGGCAGCGTGCAGGAACAGCTCGCTCCCACGCAGGTATACTTTGGCGGCACGGCTCCGAAAATTGCTTTGAAAGACGTGACTCTTCACCGCTCCGCACTCAACGACAGCGAAGCCCTCGACCTCTACAACCGGAAGTTCATTCAATCCAGCCTGGAATATTACAATCCGCTCACTGCGCCCGTGACAGGGAGTACTCTAGGCAATGAGGCGCAGAGTTTAAGTACCCTGAAAATAGCCAATGGAGTGAAGTTGGAGCATCAGCGGGTTGATTTTTAGGGCACCGTCCCCTACATAAAATTCACCTCCGGCGTGAGCCTGATCCCAAACTTCTCCTCTACCGAGGCCTGTACCTGCTGAGCCAGTTCTTTAATCTGCTCGCCGGAGCCACCGCCGTAGTGTACGAGCACCAGTGCCTGCCGGGCGTGTACGCCCACGGCACCGGCACGGTGGCCTTTCCAGCCCGCTTGCTCGATGAGCCAACCGGCGGGTACCTTCACTACGTCCTCGCCCAGGGGGTACCCGGGCAGGGTGGAATGCTGGACTTTGAGGGCGTCATATTGGGCTTTGGGAATTTCAGGATTTTTGAAAAAACTACCCGCGTTGCCGATCTCAGCGGGGTCGGGCAGCTTGCTTTGGCGGATGTGGATCACGGCCTCGCTGACGGCCCGCAGGGAGGGTACTCCGCCGTGGAGTTCTTCGAGGGTTTTCTGAATATCCCCGTAGCTGAGGTGATAGGTAGGCTGCTTGCTGAGCCGGAAGGTCACGGACGTGATGATGTATTTATCTTTCAGGCCTCGCTTAAAGACGCTCTCGCGGTAGCCAAAGGCACAGGCCGGGGCGTCGAAGGTACGGAGTTCGGCGGTGGCCACGTGGACGGCTTCGAGCTCTTCAAACAC
Organism: uncultured Persicitalea sp.; assembly: GCA_950075905.1. Lineage (GTDB taxonomy): Bacteria > Bacteroidota > Bacteroidia > Cytophagales > Spirosomataceae > CATMVR01. Next base: position 5,935 of record CATMVR010000039.1, read on the forward strand.
ATCCTTTATCTCCACGCCGTAGGCACCGATATTTTGCATGGGCGCGGCGCCCACCGTACCGGGTATCAGCGAGAGGTTTTCTACGCCCGCGTAGCCATTCTCTACGCAGTACAGCACAAACTGATGCCAGTTTTCGCCCGCTCCGGCGCGTAGCCACAGGTGGTGGTCGTCCTGGCGTACCAGCTCAATGCCCTTAATCCCGATCTGGATTACCAGGGCATCTACCGGGCGGGTGAGGAGCACATTGCTGCCGCCGCCCAGAATCCATTTGGGAGTAGTCGCCCAGGTAGGGTCGAGAAGTAATTGTTGTAACTCCGAAGTAGAGGTAATAGAGACAAAATACCGGGCTTTTACGTCAAATCCGAAGGTATTGTAGGGGCGAAGCGAAACGTTTTCCTGTATTTGCATGAGTTTTTTATCAAAAAACAAAGGTAAGTAATAGAGTGGTAGGTGTGCGAAGTAAGGATGTTTAATCGTTTTTGGTTATGTTTGTATGCTATTATTGAATCGTTTGACCCATGAGATATTCCAAGTTTTTTCTATTCACCTTTCTGGCAGTGGGGCTTCTGGGAGTATCCGGCTGCGCCAAAAAGAGTATTCCCGGGGCCGCAGAGAAGTACGAAAAAAATCTAAAAACTTTGCGACCGCACTATACGTACGTTGAACCGGTCATTGAGAAGCCCAAAGAGCCCGAGAAAAAGGTCCCGGCACCGTACCGGCCTACCCGTCAGGAAGAGCCGCTGTATATAACCAAACGGCTCGAAGCGGTGTTGGATACAATGGCTGAGCAAAACAAGTCTATCCGTTATATAACCGGTTTCCGGGTGCAGTTGTACGTAGGGAACCTCCGGCAGGAAGCCGACGCGGCCAAAGCGTATATCTACCAGGTTTTCCCGGAGCTGAACCCCACTATAAGCTACTCGCAGCCAACCTACCGGGTCAAGGCGGGTGATTTCATGTACCGAACTGATGCAGAGAATTACCTCGCACAGATTCGGCAGCAGTATCCGGCGGCCGTCATCCTGCCCGACCGCGTGGAAATCAAAAAAGGATTGCAGATCCGGGCCTCTGCTGATGCCCCCAAATACTAATCTCTGCCCGAAGTGAAAATGCCTCCCGGGTATTCGCGACTATTTTTTACTTTTGAGTCTCATTTACGTATAATAAGCCAGACGCATTATCCGATTTTTATGAAGAAAGCACTAATCACCGGTATTACCGGACAAGACGGCGCCTACCTGGCGGAGCTACTCCTGAGCAAAGGCTACGAGGTTCACGGTATCAAGCGCAGAACCTCCCTTTTCAATACCCAGCGGATTGACCATATCTACGAGGATCCTCACGAGAAAAATATCCGCTTCCACCTGCACTACGGTGACCTGAGCGATTCTACCAACATTATCCGGATCATTCAGGACGTGCAGCCCGACGAGATTTACAACCTGGGGGCTATGTCGCACGTGCAGGTAAGCTTTGAGGAGCCCGAGTATACGGCTAACGTGGACGGTATCGGTACGCTCCGTATTCTGGAAGCTGTCCGGCTACTGGGCTTAACCAAAAAGACCAAGATTTACCAGGCTTCTACGTCGGAGCTCTATGGATTAGTGCAGCAGGTGCCGCAGTCGGAGACTACGCCTTTCTACCCTCGCTCTCCCTACGCGGTGGCCAAGCTGTATGGTTACTGGATCACGGTAAACTACCGGGAAGCCTACGACATGTTTGCCACCAACGGTATCCTGTTCAATCACGAGTCGCCCCTGCGCGGCGAGACCTTCGTAACCCGTAAGATTACCCGCGCCGTGGCTCGTATCGCACTTGGTCTGCAAGATAAGGTGTACCTGGGCAACCTCGACGCTCAGCGCGACTGGGGCCATGCCAAAGACTACGTGGAAGCCATGTGGCTGATTCTGCAGCAGGAGGTAGCCGAAGACTTTGTAATTGCGACCGGGCAGACTACCCGCATTCGTGATTTTGTGCGGATGGCTTTTGCCGAGGTAGGCATTGAGCTGGAATTTAAGGGCGAAGGGGTAGCCGAGAAGGGCGTGGTAGTGAAGTGCAACAGCCCCGAGTACCAACTACCCGTAGGCAAAGAAGTAGTGGCGATCGACGAGCGCTATTTCCGTCCTACCGAGGTAGAATTGCTGATCGGCGATCCTACCAAGGCTCAGACCAAGCTAGGCTGGAAACCCAAATACGATTTGAAAGCGTTGGTAAACGACATGGTAGCGGCCGACCTCGACCTGTTTAAAAAGGACCGGCTCCTGGAAAACAGCGGCCACCGGGTGATGAATTACTTTGAGTAATCGTGATTGAGAGGATAGAGTGAGTTGATTAGTCAAAAGTTAATGAGTAGAAAGTTTACTCAGAACTATGCTTGTTAACTCCTAAACTCTCTACTTATGAACTCATTGACATAAAAAAGAAAGGGGCTAATCGAAATTTCGATTAGCCCCTTTCTTTTTTATTATTCTCCTTTACATCCGGAAACCGAATGTGTATACATCGTTTGGTGCATCGGGATACAGACCCTCGAATTGAACCATCGCGTCAGACTTGCCTGAAAGGATGTCCTGTAATTCTTTCACCGAACGAACGGGCTTGCCGTTCACTTTGGTGATGATGAAGCCTTCTGAGACCCCGGCGCGTTGAAGCTTTCCACCTTCGATAGACATGATCTTCACGCCACCTTCTACCCGGTAGCGGGCCAGGCGCTGCTTCTCCTGCGTAGTAAGGTTGTCAAATCGGGCGCCCAGCGAGCTAAGCGTTGCCGAAGACTCGCTACGTTTTACGATATCGGAGCCACCGGTGCGGTTGCGCAGGGTAACATTGACATCTTTCTCAGAACCATCGCGGTTGACGGTGATCACCACTTTGTCGCCAGGGCGGTGCAGGCCAATAGACTGCTGTAGTTCGGGAATAGAAGAAATATTACGTCCATCTACCTTCACCACCACGTCGCCTTTTTTGATGCCGGCCGATGCGGCGGCACTGTTTTCCGTGAAGTCGCGTACGTATACGCCTGAGCTTACTTTTACACCATATTCTTCGGCCTTGCGGCTATCCAGGTCGTCAAGGGCAATGCCCAGGTACCCGCGCTGCACGTTACCGTACTTGATCAGGTCGCTGGATACTTTCTTTACGATTCCGGCAGGAACCGCGAAGGCGTATCCGGCAAAGCTTCCGGTTGGGCTGGCAATGGCGGTGTTGATTCCGATCAGTTCTCCTTTCAGGTTTACCAGGGCTCCACCACTGTTACCGGGGTTTACCACGGCGTCGGTCTGAATGAACGACTCCAAAGGAGAGTCACCTTCGTAATTGGTGCTGTTGCCGTACTTTCTGGCATACTCCTGGCTGATGATACCCAGGCCACGACCTTTGGCACTCACAATACCCGCTGTTACGGTTGATTCCAGGTTGAAAGGGTTTCCTACGGCTACTACCCATTCGCCTACTTTGGCGGCATCTGAGTTGCCAAACGTAATGGCCGGCAGATTTGATTCTTCTACCTTAATCACGGCGATATCCGTAGAAGGATCCGTACCGATTACCTTTGCTTTCACCTTAGTTTTGTTGTGCAAAGTCACCTCCAGCTCGTCGGCACCTTCCACCACGTGATTATTCGTAACAATATATCCATCTGAGCTAATGATTACGCCCGACCCGGAGGCTTCGGCGCGCTGCGGGCCTTGCTGACGGCCCATGCCATCGCCAAAGAACTCGCGGAAGAAGTCAGGCATTTGGCCGCTTACATCGCGCGATTGACGCATCATGCTTGATTTGATATGGACTACCGTTGGGGTAGCTGTTTCGGCTGCGTAGGTAAAATCGCCCGGGGTACCTGCAGGCATGCCGGTCGAAGTAAAGCGGGTCAAAGATTCACCAGGGCTTTCTTTAAATATGACTTCCTGCCCAGTGCTTGAGTCGAGTAGTTTAAAGCCGGCGATAGTCGTGGCGCTCGACAGAACTCCCACCAGCACTATGGCTTTCCAATTTGTATTCATAATTTTTTTCGGGTTTTATATTGTATGAGAGAAACGTTCGCACTTCTGTGATTCATTCCCATGCCACGCGTATTTAACACTTTTTAACAAAGATAATAAGGTAAGAAAAATAATCATACCAAATGAGGTTGAGCGGTTTATCTTACCCTATAAACAATTTCAGGGCGATTTCTGTTCGCAAAAATCGCCCTGAGTGTCAGTCATTTTCTACTAGGCTATTTCGATGCTCCGGTGCGGTTTTACTTTTGCCTCTTCCCGCTTGGGTAGCTGTACGTGCAGCACTCCATCCGTGTAGGTAGCACTTATTTTCTCTCCGTCTACGGTGGTGGGTAGTGTAAAGCTGCGCTGAAATGAGGAGTAGCTAAACTCCCGCCGGGTGTACTTGTCTTTCTTTTCCTCGTTTTTCTCCTCTTTCTGGGCGGAGATCGTCAGGCGGTTGTGGTCCAGATCCAACTTGAAATCTGACTTCTGGAGTCCGGGAGCGGCTACCTCAATACGAAAGCCCTCCTCATTCTCTACTACATTGACAGCGGGGGCAGTTCCGTTAAAAGCCGGAGCAAAGAGCTCATCCATAAGGTCTTTGCTGAAAAAGTTGTTGAACAACCCAGGGTACTGATTGTTGTTTCTGATTAAAGCATTCATAGCTGATTATGGTTTAATGTTTGTGTATTCGATTCTGGTTTATTGAATTACACTATATCATTTTCAACTTTTATACCATTATCAGAAATTCCTATTTATGCTGACATTCTGTCTTCTTGGTACAAAATTCAGATAAATACCAGCCAAAATGGCATTTATACCCGATCTATCAGCCCGAAAAAATGGCTGAGATATTCTTCTACATCAATTTTGGTGGTTTGGGAAAATAAATCACACATCTGGCTAGTCCCTAAAAGGAAGCAGCAAGTGCAAAAAAAAGCGAAGAAGGGAATAACAGGGAGGTACTTATTTCAGGTCGAGTTGTTCACAGGCCTTTTCGGCCGCTGCCTGTTCGGCTTTTTTCTTGGTGAAGCCATTGCCTACGGTAAAAGCCTCCTCCTCCACGAAGAGCTGGGAAATAAATTCGCGGTGATGCCGGTTGCCTTTTTCTTCGAGTATCTCAAAACGAATTTCCTTGCCTTCGCGCTGCGCCCACTCAATAATCAGGCTTTTGAAGTTAATGTTGTTCTGGATGATATCTTCCAGATCGTAGTGGCTGAGCAGCTTCTTGAGAATGAAGTTGCGGGTAAAACGAAAGCCTTTGTCGAGGGAGATGGCACCCACAAAAGCTTCCAGGGCGTCGCCGTACATGGAGGAGCGGGGCGACATTCCCCGCCGGTTGCCGTCGTACTCGATGAGCCCATCGAGACCCAGTTTGCGGGAAATTTGATTGAGGGTTTCGCGATTGACGATCCGGGAGCGTATCTCGGTCAGGAAGCCCTCGTCTTTGTAAGGGTACTTGGTGAACAAAAACTCGGCTACGACCATCCCAAGTACCGCGTCACCGAGGTATTCAAGGCGCTCGTTCGACTCCCGGAAGCCCTTTATGGCGGTTTCGCGGGAGGCCGACGTATGCCGGAAAGCCAGTTGGTACACATTCAGATTGGAGGGCTTTTCTCCAAGGATATGCTCAACGGATTTCTTGAAATTTTTTTCAGCGCTACTTTCCGGCTTAAAAAGCGATATGATAGGTAAAAGGATTCGCTTAGCCAAGATGTATGAGATTATAGGGTACTAGTTGTCAATTCTTCTGAATATGACAGATGCATTATGTCCTCCAAAGCCAAACGTATTGCTCAGCGCAATATTGACGGTGCGCTTTTGGGCTTTGTTGAACGTCAGGTTCAATCGAGGATTGATCTCGGGATCGTCTGTAAAGTGATTGATCGTAGGAGGAATCACCTGATCCTGAATCGCCATAATGCAGGCCGCGGCCTCGATAGCACCCGCACCGCCCAGCAAGTGGCCCGTCATAGACTTGGTAGAGCTGATGCTCATGTTGTAGGCATGCTCACCAAAAAAACGCTCAATGGCCTTGATCTCCTGCGGATCGCCGATGGGAGTAGACGTACCGTGCGTATTGATGTAATCGATGTCTTCGGGTTTGATACCGGCATCCTCTACCGCGTTTTTCATGACGTTGTAGGCGCCGATCCCGTCGGGGTGAGGGGCCGTGATGTGGTAGGCATCCGAAGACATACCCCCACCGATCATCTCGGCGTAGATTTTAGCTCCGCGGGCTTTGGCATGCTCGTATTCTTCCAGGATGAGCGCCGCGCCACCTTCTCCCAATACAAATCCGTCCCTGTCTTTGTCGTAGGGGCGGGAGGCTGTCTCGGGGGAGTCGTTGCGCTCAGAGAGCGCTTTGAGGGCGTTGAAGCCACCCACGCCGGCATTGGTTACCGCCGCTTCTGACCCGCCACTGATGCATACCTTCATAACACCCAGCCGGATGTAATTGTAAGCATCGATGAGGGCGTTGGTAGCCGAAGCGCAGGCTGATACCGTAATGAACGTAGGACCCCGGAAGCCGTACCGTATGGAAAGGACACCCGAAGCACTGTCTGCGATCATTTTGGGAATAAAGAAAGGATTGAAGCGGGGGTTACGCCCCCCTTCCGAGAAATTCATCACTTCTTCTTCGAAGGTTTTCAGGCCTCCAATTCCTGACCCCCAAATGACGCCGGCTTTGTCAAGATCGAGCGAATCGACAGCAAAGCCGGCGTCTTTCATGGCCTCATCGGTAGCGATGACCGCATATTGGGTGAAGGGATCCATTTTACGAGCCTCCTGACGCGGAATGTAATCATTGATATCCAGACCTTTGACTTCGCAGGCAAAGCGGGTACGAAACTTTTCAGCATCGAATCGGGTGATGGGTGCAGCGCCGCTGACCCCTGCTACCAGGTTGTTCCAGAAAGTAGGAGCATCATTTCCAACCGGCGTTAGTGCGCCGATACCAGTTACTACAACGCGTTTGAAACTCATAAACAAGATTAAGAAAGAAGATGATACGGACAGTAAAGCGGGAATTACTTCACGTTTTCTTCCAGATAGGCAACTGCCTGACCTACGGTACCGATGTTTTCGGCCTGATCGTCGGGAATAGAGATGTTAAATTCTTTCTCAAACTCCATGATCAACTCAACGGTATCAAGAGAGTCGGCTCCTAAATCATTCGTGAAGCTGGCTTCAGTCGTTACTTCCGACTCTTCTACGCCGAGCTTCTCGACGATGATCTGCTTAACTCTTTCTGCGATTTCTGACATTTTTTTGAACGCTTTTTGGTTAAAAACGCCACAAAGAAAGATATTTCAAATCACTTTGTCAAACAATTTTTGTGTGACTAAGCTTGGATTCGCTAAGATGCGTTAAAAAAAAATGACAGAAAATCAACTGTTTACAAAATTTTGATCGGCCAAAGTGGCCGTCGGGATGGAGAACAAAATAGAGAACCGTACCTTTAAGAAATTTTTTAGAACCAGATATTACCTCCCATGTTGTCGATTACTAAGCTGAAACATAGCGCCTCACCACATTTTTTTTTAATGGCAGGCCCCTGCGCCATCGAGGGACGTGACATGGCCCTCCGCATTGCCGAGCATATTGTTTCGCTCACTGACCGGTTGCAGATACCTTATATATTTAAAGGTTCGTATCGCAAGGCCAACCGAACAAAACTCGATTCTTTTACAGGTATTGGCGACGAAAAGGCCCTGAAAATCCTGAAAGAGGTAGGAGACACCTTCGGAGTACCCACCGTGACGGACATCCACGAGGCAGCGGAGGCCGCTATGGCTGCCGAGTACGTAGACGTGCTGCAGATTCCGGCTTTTCTCTGCCGGCAGACTGACCTGCTGGTGGCGGCGGCCCAAACCGGCAAGGCCGTCAATGTCAAAAAGGGACAGTTTCTGTCGGGAGCATCCATGCGATTTGCGGTAGAGAAGATCCAGGATACCAATCCCGAAGCGCAGGTAATCCTGACCGACCGGGGTAATTCTTTCGGCTACGGGGATCTGATCGTAGACTACCGTAATTTGCCGGAGATGCAGTCGTTCGGCGTACCGGTGGTGATGGATTGTACGCACTCGCTGCAGCAGCCCAATCAGTCCAGCGGCGTCACGGGCGGCAAGCCCAAAATGATTGAAATCATTGCCAAAGCGGCCATTGCCGTTGGAGCCGACGGGTTGTTTATGGAAACGCACTACAACCCTTCGGAAGCAAAGTCAGACGCGGCCAACATGCTGCCGTTGGACCAGCTGGAAGGGCTACTGGAGCGCTTGCTCAGAATTCGGGAGGCTATCCGCTAGAGAGCTGTTTGTAGGGCCGTTTTTCCAGACGTACTATGATTTTCAATCAAAACTCTTCTAGGTTGTGACCATTATTTCGGGTAACCTCTTCCAGATGCCGGGCCGAGTGGCCCTGTCTGTTCTGCTCTTGTGGAGCGTGAGCTTTCAGGCTATTTCGCAGCAGTACGACACTACCGCTGCGCCGCTGAAAGTCAAAACGCTGATTGTGCCCGCGGCGCTGGCTACGAGTGGACTGGTGGTACAGGGAAACATCAGCCGGCAGCTGCAGCAGCAGGTAGTCAACCGCTATCCGGGAGGGGTACGTACTACGGTAGATAGCTATATACCCTATGCCCCGCTGGCGCTGAGCCTCGGGTTGAGTGCGTCGGGCGTAAAGGGGAAACACCCCTTCGGCGAGCAACTGCTATTGGCCGTTATTTCCATGGTAGCCGCCCAGGGAACGACTACTATTCTGAAAAGCATCGCGAAGTACCCCCGGCCTA
>CATMVR010000040.1 GCA_950075905.1 uncultured Persicitalea sp.
GGAAGGTGTGTGATTTTAGTATAAAGTGTTGACGTTAACCGTTTAGAGACTCCTTGTTCCATGAGTGAACCTTTCAATACCTGGCAAGCCCGCTTTGAAAAGCTGCGTAGTAACAAGCTTTTTGAGGGAGTAGTGATTTCCATTATCGTCATTTCTGCGTTGGTCATTGGCGCGAAAACCTACGAAGAAACCTCTCGAATTGAGCAGTGGTTGCTCTACCTGGATGTCGCAGTCACAGTATTTTTCCTGGTCGAGATTTTGATCAGAATGGCAGCCGAGCGCAACTTAGTCAGCTTTTTTAAGAAGGGCTGGAACGTTTTTGACTTCTTAATCGTCACCGCCAGTCTGATTCCTATGGACGATTCAGAGATGGTGCTGCTGGCGCGGCTACCCATGAAAATGGCCGTAGGTACCTCCCTGCTCATCATCGCTGCCAAGTCGCTTATCGGCTTTCTGGGCGACGTTGGGCAGCAGGCCATCGACTGGCCCTTTCTGGCGCTCTTTACCACCCTGTCGGTGGGCGGCATCTTTCTGGGCTCTTACCTGACACGGTATATTGCCGGTGAGAAACTCAAAATGGCCTTTGGCTGGTTTGTACTGGGCATGGCAGTCTTTATTTTGTGGAAGGAATTTGTCTGACTTTTTTTCTTGTTCCATACAATACAATCAACATCAATTATCAATCGAACTTATGAAAATCGAACAAATTTATACCGGTTGCCTGGCGCAGGGAGCCTACTTTATCGAATCCAACGGCGAAGCGGCGGTCATTGATCCGCTGCGCGAAGTAGCCCCCTATATCGAAAAAGCCAAAAGCCGCCAAGTGACTATCAAATACGTATTTGAAACCCACTTCCACGCCGATTTCGTATCAGGACACCTGGATCTGGCACAAAAAACCGGCGCGCCCATTGTGTACGGTCCCAACGCCCAGACGGGCTTCGATGCGCACATTGCCACCGACGGAGAGGAGTTCAAAATAGGCGACGTCACGATCCGGGCCCTGCACACGCCGGGCCACACCATGGAGTCTACCAGCTACCTGCTGCTGGACGAAAACGGCAAAGAAACGGCCTTGTTCAGCGGCGACACGCTCTTTATCGGCGATGTAGGGCGCCCCGACCTGGCCCAGAAAAGCAACCTAACCATACAGGACCTTGCCGGCTACCTCTACGACAGCCTGCGTACTAAAATCATGACCCTGCCCGACGACGTGGTGGTATACCCCGCGCACGGGGCCGGCTCGGCCTGCGGCAAGAACATGAGCAAGGAAACCACCGATACGCTCGGCAACCAGAAGCGCTTCAACTACGCGCTGCGGGCCAACATGACCCGGGACGAATTTATCAAAGAGGTGACGGACGGCCTGGCTACCCCACCGCAGTATTTTCCGCAAAATGTACAGATGAACAAAGAGGGCTACGATAGCATCGACGACGTGCTGCAGCGGGGAGTACAGGCCCTGAGCCCGGCCGCCTTCGAAGCCGCCGCCAACGAGACCGGCGCGCTGGTGCTGGATACCCGGGCCGCCAGCGATTTCACCACAGGGTTTATTCCCAACTCGATCAACATCGGCATTGACGGTAGTTTTGCCCCCTGGGTAGGGGCACTGGTTCCCGATCTGAAACAGACGCTACTCATTGTGACCGAGCCCGGACGCGAAGAGGAAGTAGTGACGCGCCTGGCCCGCGTTGGCTACGACCACACGCTGGGATACCTGGAAGGGGGCTTCGACGCCTGGCGGGCCGAGGGCCGCGAGATCGACACGGTTACCACTATTTCAGCCGGAGATTTTGCCGACCTGTTCCGGCAGGGGCCACTGGAAGTCATCGATGTGCGTAAGCCCACGGAGTTTTCGGTTGAGCACGCCAAAGGCGCCAAGAACCTGCCCCTGGACTATATCAGCGAGCAAATGACGGAATTTCCCAAGGAAGGACCTATGTATGTGCACTGCGCCGGTGGTTACCGCTCTATGGTGGCGGCCTCCATTCTCAAAGCACGGGGCTTTGACAATGTGATCAACGTAGACGGAGGCTACGCAGCCATGGTCAAAGCGGGAATACCTCAGGACAAAACCGACTCGGTGGCACATTCCTAAGCCACTCCCGGTAAGGCCGGTAAACCTTTTCTTTCTGGAAAAGGTTTACCAAAATAGTTAGTCTATTGATTTTATAGAATTTATTAACGAATCACTCTCACCGAATACATGAACCTACTGGAAATGATCCGCCAACCCTGGCCCTGGTACATAGCCGGACCATTGATTGGGCTTACCGTGCCGGCACTACTGCTACTGGGCAACAAATCGTTTGGGATCTCGTCGTCCCTGCGTCATGTTTGTGCCGCCTGTATGCCCGCCAATATCTCCTTTTTTAAATACGACTGGAAGAAAGAAAGCTGGAATCTGGCTTTTGTGGCAGGTATTCTGATCGGGGGTTTTCTGGCCACGCAGTTCCTGGCCGACCCTAACGAAATTGTGATTGCACAAGCTACGCAAGACGACCTGGCCGCGCTGGGCCTTACCAGCTTTTCGGGTCTGATGCCCGCCGAGCTTTTTTCTATCGAACATATCTTCACGCTCAAAGGACTGATTTTCCTCGTGTTAGGCGGTTTTCTGGTAGGGTTTGGTACGCGCTACGCCGGCGGGGGTACATCAGGGCATGCCATCATGGGCATTTCCAATCTCCAGCTCCCCTCCCTCATCGCTACGGTGTTCTTCATGGTGGGCGGCTTTGTGGGCACCCTTGTGCTTCTGCCCTGGTTCATGAGCCTGATCTGATTTCTTACAACTTACTAAGAGACAAATGAAAACCAATAGTGATTTCCAAACCAAATCTTTCCTGGCCGATCCCATCCTCGCTGAGGAAATGAAAGCCGACATCCAGAATGAGCAGGGCCAGGGTGAAAACGTCCTGAATCTGAGCAAGTACCTTGTTGTAGGGGTTCTCTTCGGGATCGTCTTTGTCAAAGCTGAAATTATCTCCTGGTTCAGAATTCAGGAAATGTTTCGTCTCGACTCCTTCCACATGTACGGCGTCATTGGCTCCGCCATTGTAGTGGGGATGCTGTCGATCCAGCTGATCAAAAAATTCAACGTTAAGACGCTGAGTGGCGAAGAAGTAAAAATAGCGCCCAAAACATTCCAGAAAGGGCAAATTTACGGTGGCTTCCTCTTTGGCCTGGGCTGGGCCCTGACGGGAGCCTGTCCCGGCCCGCTTTTTGCCCAGATAGGCAGCGGTTTTCTGGCGGTGATTATTACTCTGCTCAGCGCCATTACCGGCACCTGGACCTACGGGGCCCTAAGAGCGAAGCTACCGCATTAGCTTTCAATGATAGAATGAGTGAATGTCAGAATGATAGCGGACGGCACGCGAAATATTTTTTATTCTATCATTCTATCAATCACTCATTCTATCATTGTCCCTTCACCGCCAGCAGGTAGGCCTGGTCGTCGCCCAGGGCGAAGGGTTCGCCATCGAGGCTGCTGAAAACTTCGGTAACGGTCAGGCCAGCCTGCCGCATCATGGCCGATAACTCGGCAAGTGTGAACACATATTGCCTGATTTCCCGGTTCACGCGCTCGGCGTCCCTAATGTAGGTAAGCTCGGCCTGAATGAAGCCCTCCGTGGCGTTGTATTCATTGCGGGCCAGATACTGAATATCCTCCCCAACGGGCATCCAGGTTCGCTCCTGAAAATGCGGTAGTACGCTTTCGGCCAGCAGCTGGGTATGCGCTACAAATCGACCGCCGGGCTGCAACTGCTGCGCTATTTTTTGCAGAAAGAGGCCCATTTCCTCCCTTGGAAAAAAGCTGAAACTATTGCCCAGGCAGTAAGCCGCCTCGTAGATAATATCGGGCAATTTTAGGGTAGTAAAATCTCCCGCTATAACGGTAACGGACAGGTCTTCGGCCTCTACCGCCTGTACAAATTCGTCGCAGTATTCTTCGGAAATATCCACTCCGGTAAGCTCATAACCGCGCCGTGCCAGCGGCAGGGCGTGCCGGCCGTAGCCTGCCATTACGTCGAGTACCCGGCTACCGGGCGTCAGTTCGAGCACATCGGCCAAAAAATCCACTTCCCAGTCGGTATACTCCTCCTCCTGATTCTGCTTCCAGGCTACCTGCGGCAAGCCTTCAAAAAATGTATGGTACCAGGCCACGTTTATTCCTGTTTTTGTTAGCAATTAATCAAGCCGCAAAGGTAGCCAAATTCCTACGCAGATTGGGGAAAAACATGCATAAGCCTCTTGCTTTGCGGGGCTTTAACGGGGCTTACCAGAATGGAATACTTTTAGTATACATGTTACGAGTAAACCAAAACCCAACTAACACTATTATGGTTAAGTTAAGAAATCAAAAGGAATATGAAGGCAACCCCGTAGGGCTGTCTAAGACAACTGCTACTACCATGGCTAAGGAACTCGATAGACACCTGGCCTCTTTTATTACACTATACCAACAGTACCACAAGCATCACTGGCTGGTGGAGGGTCCGCAATTTAGGGACCTGCACCTATTCTTCGAAGCAAATTACAACCAGGTACACGAGCAGTACGATGCCATCGCTGAGCGCCTCACGGTTATGGGGATAGCGCCGACTTGTCACCCTGAAAACGTGTATAAGCTTTCGTACGTTGAGCACGAGCCTGAGGGTGTGTTCCGGATCAGAGAAAGCCTGAAAAATGACATGGAGGCAGAAAAAACAATCGCCATAGAGCTACGTAAATCGATCAAAAAAGCTCTTGAACATGAGGATTTCGGCACAAAAAGCCTGCTGGAAGGCATACTCTTAAAGACCGAAGACCGCGCGCACCACATAGAGCATTTCTTGGGTGAAGATACCATCCTTGCCCCCGAGCCAAGCATGGTTACCGCTTAGGCAAAGGATTACCTTTTTACATATCCAGACCAAAATCAGAAAAGCCCGTCGATTCGGTTCGACGGGCTTTTTCTGTCTTAACCCCCGTGCTCCTCTACCCTTCCTTTTGCGGCCCATCGGGCTGGTTCTGTGCTTCTAATCAATAGCCGGAGACTGTACTTCCCCTCCTTTTACCAGCACTTTGCGAGCACACTTCTCCTGTATACCAAACAGTTACTCTTTTTTTTGACTTTCTAGCCGATGTCATTTTTTTGGCATCATTGTTGGTTGTAAGCTATTCCTGAAAAGCCCTCTGTTTGCACGTGGTGAGCTACTTCATCTACGTTAATTTATAAAATCTAATTTTTTTTATAACCCTATTAGTTCAATCAATCATCTATAAATCTGGCATTTATATCACTATTAACTAGTTATTTTTAGACTATTGAGTCCGGTATTGTAATAGCTGGTGTCAAAAATCAGGACCTCCGAATATCCATTTCAACCATAACAACCACATGAAAACAAGAGTACGCAAAGCATGGCAGAGAAGAACGATCTTTCTGATATGCCTTTGGATGCCCGCATGGGTAAGCGCCCAGATCCGGACCATTGAAAACAACCGGGTGTGTAACGATCTGATTGTAGGCTCAGCTACCGAGTTAAGTACGGTATCTGGCAGCCTGCTGAGCCTGGGACTATTGATCAATAGCCCTAACATTATCAACGGCAGCAGTACAGATTTTGCTACGGTAGCGCTCAGCGCGGGAGTGGCGGGAGGTACTACCATAGCCGGTGTACGCGATCTGACGCAGTATTATCCGGGAGGCAACCGGGTTGGTTTTGTAATCGGGGAAGACAATGGACTACTCGGCCTGGTATCGGCCAGCGTACTCAATAATCTCAGCATCCAAACCTACCGCAATGGTACCCTGCAGCAATCTGCCACTATTGGCGGGCCAACCCCGATTCAGGTAGGTACCGTACCTAGCGCTTCTTCCGCCCAAATTGTGAGTTTCATTACTACTACCGATTTTGACGAGGTACGCCTCGTGACGACAAGTGCCATACCGGCCTCTGTATCGACCCTGCGCATCTACTATGCCTTTGAGGAACCGGCCGCCTGCTCCATCAACTGTACCGACGCCCTGGTGGGCTCCGGCTTCACACAGTCAAGCCAAAGCGGTGGTGTATGTCTGAGTGGTTTGCCTCCATTGCCTGTAAATCCGATAGCCAATGCCGCCGGAGTCGTCGACAGCGATTCGGCCGGTACTCCGGCTACCATCAGTACCTTTGCAGGCATCACCTGCTCGGGTTCCATTCAGGTAGCCTCCCCAACGGTATATCCTGCCGGCTTTGAGGCTGGCTTTGCCATTCAGAATACCAGCGGGCTCTTGTCAGCTGGGCTATTGGGAGGTATCACCATAAGGACCTACCTGGGAGCCACGCTACGCGAAACCAAGACCGGGAATGCACTGGTAGCCGCCAACTTACCAGGTAACTCAGGACCCGTGAAAGTGGGCTTTAAAACCACTCAAACTTTTGACCGGATCGAAATTTCCATAAGCAGCGGAATAGTGGGAGTAGCTACGTCGACAAACGTTTTTTATGCTTACGTTGTGCCCGATTCGGACGGTGATGGCATTGCCGACTGCCGGGACACCTGCCCTCTCCCCAGTACCAGCGATACCGACGGAGATGGCATCTTTGACGCCTGCGACACCAATACGGCCAGCGTATCGGTCATCAAAACGTCCAGTGCTACCCCCCCTTCGGCGCTGAACGACCAGGTAACGTTTACCATCACTGTAAAGAAAGACTCTCTGACGGCCACCGGGCTTGTCATTACCGATACGTTCAATCCGGGCCTGTCGTATATAAGCCATACCGCCCCCGCCGGTACCAACTATGACGCTAACACGGGAACATGGACGGTAGGAAGCGCCCTGAGTGACCCCACAGTGAGTGAGCTTTCGCTCACGATTGTGGCCCGGGTAGATTCCATCGGCGTATCTATCAACGTAGCGACCATCACCAACATCAACGAGATTAATTTTAGTACCAGTACCAGCAGCAGCGCCTGTGTGACCGTGCCCATCCAAATCTGCCAGGGTGAAACCGTACTGCTCACGGCTCCTGACGGTCTTTCGTCTTACCAGTGGTTTAATGGAGCTGATCCTATACCGGGCGCTACCAACCAAACCTACCTGGCGGCTGCTACGGGACAGTACCTGTTCAACGCCAACTCTACCCAGGGCTGCGCCACCGGCAACTGCTGCCCCGTGTACATAAATGTAAACCCGGCCCCCGTGGGCAGTATTGCGGGCGATACGCTGCTGTGTAGCACCGAAAGTACAACCCTGACAGCCTCGGGCGGCACTTCCTATCTGTGGAGCACAGGAGCCACCACGGCGGCAATTACCGTGACGCCGGCCGTGACCACCACTTACACAGTTATTGTGAGCAACGCCGGCGGCTGTAAGGATACTGTATCCGTAACTGTGCGTGTGTCGCAGCCCATTACGGCCAGCACCGTAACGGTTTGTAACAGCAACAACACGCCCAACGACGACAGCGACGACACTTTTGCCTTTACTCTGAACCCCGCCGGGGGAAGTGGCACCACCTTCTCCATTTCGGGCGCAGTGACAGTAGCCAATGTTTCCTACGGGGTACCTTTTCAGTCGCAGGCATTCCTGATATCCGGAGGAAATCTGACTTTAACGCTGACTGACGATCTGACGGGCTGTACACAGACCATTCAGATCTCGCCGCCGGCCAACTGCTCGGCGTGTCCGCCCAAGATTTGTCTTCCAATTTCGGTCACGATTAGAAGACAATAAATATAGGAACAGGGAGGCGGCCTGGCACAGGCTAGCCTCCCTGTTTTCATTGCCCAAAAGCATCCGGCTTTTCAATCCGTTTCTGACCTCAAAATCCGGTATAGCCTGCTGCCACAAAACGTTTTCCCGTTTCAGTCTGTCAGGCACAAACCCCGATCATGATACTACGTATGCATACAATACTACGCAACACCTTCCTATTGTGCATCCTGATGCTCTTTCTGGGGGTAGGTTCAAAAGGCCAGACGCCCGTGGCCAACACGTCTGTCTGGCTTGGTGCCACCGTAAATCCTGATAGCTTAGCCCTGGGCAGCCAGGTAACCATGCAGGTGAGTATTCAGAAAGATAGTACCCTGAGCGCAACCGGAGTACAGGTTTCTACTATGCTCTCAGGTGGTCTGACGCTGGTGGGGCACGTGGCTCCTGCGGGTACTTCCTTCGACGTTAACACGGGCATCTGGTCTGTCAACAATACGCTCAATAACCCGCTGGTCACCTCCCTCACGCTTACCCTTCTGGTGCGGGCTGATAGTCCAGGGGTACTGCCGATGACGTCGAGCATTACCCAAACCGACCAAACCAACATCACCGCCAATAGCACCATGGCCAGTACCTGCCTGAGTGTACCCATCGAAATCTGCGCGGGAGAATCAATAGAGCTGAAAGCACCCGGAGGCCTGACTTCCTACCAATGGTTCAAAGACGATACCGAGATTGTGGGAGCTACTGACTCCCTATACATAACGGGAGCCCCCGGTAGGTACCGCTTTACCACTACTTCACCCCAGGGCTGCGAGTCGGGTAGTGAATGTCCGGTGTATCTGTTTGTCAAACCGCTACCCGTACCTACGGTAAACGGGCTGCTGGCTATCTGCCCCGGCGGCAGCACTACGCTCACCGCCTCAGGTGGCAGCACGTACCGCTGGAGTACCGGCGACACCACGGCTGCCGTTACGCTCAGTCCCGCTGTTACTACCGAATTTTTTGTAGTGGCCACCAACGGCAGTTGCTCAGATACGGCCTTCGTAACCATCACTGTTAATCCGGTCGTTACCGCTGCCATTGCGGGTACGCTAACCCTCTGCCCCGGCGGCAGCACCACGTTGACGGCCTCGGGTGGTACCTCTTTCATGTGGAGTACGGGTGATACCACGGCCTCCATTACCGTTAGTCCGTCAGACTCTACCCTTTATACGGTAATGGTCAGTAATGCTGCCGGCTGTGCAGATACCGTTTCCATGATGGTAAAAGTACACGCTCCCATCACCTACACCGTAGCCACCGACTGCGACAGCAACAATACCCCGAGCGACAACGGGGACGACACGTTTACCTTTACCCTAAATCCGGCTGGTGGCAGCAAGGCTACCTACTCCCTTTCGGGAGCCATATCGGCGGCCGGTCTTTCCTACGGCGCACCGTTTCAGTCTACCGCGTTTTTGATTTCTTCCGGTGCCAAAACCATTGTCCTCACCGACAATACCACCGGCTGTCAGGAGACCATTCAGATCCTGCCACCGATGCACTGCTCGTCCTGCCCTCCGCAGATCTGCGTGCCGGTTTCGGTTACCATAAAACGAAGGTAGCAACTCCTGGCAGCAAGCGCCCCGGCCAAAATGAGTCGGGGCGCTTGTTTATCCGGCCTTTTCCAGTGATGATACGCTGTGAAGAATAAGAGGAACCCTGACTGAAAACTGGTTTGGCCCGCGTTCGATTTTCAACGGTCTTTTGCCCAAAAACTGGTACAGCGACGACAGGCCTATCAGGCCTTTTCCGTTGGAGTTCTCCACGTTTTCTTTCGGATTCGTATTGTTGGCTACCGTCAGCCAGGTACCTTCGCTCGTGATCGTAATCCGCAAAGGATGCTGGGCATGAATAGTGTTGTGCTTGATGGCGTTTTCGAGCAGAATCTGCAAGGTCATGGGCACTATCTGATAATCGAGCGTCAGAGGGTCAAGTTCAATATTCACAGACAAGCTATCAGCAAAGCGGATAGTAAGGAGAGAGATGTAGTTTTTTACAAATTCTGCTTCCGTTTCTACCCGTACCAGGCCCTTCTCCTGACTTTTCAGTACGTAGCGGTACACTTTCGAAAGCTGCTGCAAAAATTGCCGGGCCAGGGCGGGGTTGTCCATGATCAGGCTATCCAGGGAGGCCAGGCTGTTGAACAGGAAGTGAGGGTTGAGCTGATTTTTCAGGTTGTCAAACTGCACCTGTGTTTTCTCTTTTTCGAGATTGGCCGCCCGTACCGAATTCGTCCGCCATTGCTCGAAAAAGTGATTGGCAATAAAGCCCAGATTCATCACCGAGCTACCAAAAAATGCGGTCAGACCAATGAATACGAAGTGCAGCTTATCAAACTCCACCAACCGCATGGGCATGATTCGCTGGTAGGCGTACATGCCGACCGGGATCATCATCCCTTCGATCAGAAACCAGCCGATGATCAGCTGCGTAGCAATGCGGAGCGCTACGCCATTTTCGTAAGGCAAATGAATATTAAGGCGATCGTTCAGGACGTAGTAGGCAAGCCACAATCCATTCAGAATCAGAATCTGAATAAAAAAATAGGCAATATGCTCAACCAGCGTCAGCTCGGGCAACGCCCAGAAACGCCCCGCAAAACCAAACAGTGAGAAGACGAGAATGACAATCTCGACGTACTTATTGAATTTTACTTTCATGTCCGTGGGAGATAATATAGCCGTCTGACATTTCGATGATCCGATCGCCGCCAGCGGCAAAATCCGGGTCGTGCGTTACGGTGATGATCGTTTGGCCATTGTTGTGGGAAATTTCCCGAAATATGTCAAATACCATATCGGAGTTGGCTTTATCCAGATTTCCTGTCGGTTCATCGCCCATCACAATCGTAGGGTCATTGATAAGCGCCCGGGCAATGGCCACCCGCTGCTGCTGCCCGCCCGATAGCTTCATGGAAGGTTTGAGGGCATGCTCCTCCATATCCACCATCCGGAGCTTTTCGTAAGCCCGCTCCTCCACCTGTTTGGCTGAATATTTTCCAAGCTTCAAGCCCGGTAGCATTACGTTTTGCAGCGCCGTAAACTCCGGCAGCAGGAAGTGAAACTGAAACACAAAGCCCAGGTGCTCGTTGCGGAAGGCCGCCAGCTCGTTCTGCGAGCGGCCCGTGAGTTTCCTGCCGTTCATTTCGAGGGTACCATCGTAAGAAGTATCCATGGTCGAGAGGATATACAGCAAGGTAGATTTGCCACAACCCGACTTGCCAACAATGGACAGGAACTCCCCTTTCTTTACCTCAAAGGAAATATCTTTCAGTACCTGAAACTTTACGGGTTCCAGAAAAAACTTATTGACGTGGGAAGCTTTCAGAATCGTAGCCCGCTCCTCAGCTGATTTAGTCAAATCACTATTCTCCATAATTCATAATTCAGCATTCATAATTCATAATTCATAATTCCCTTTCTCTATCCTCTCAGAATTTCAACAGGATCAATCCGGGCGGCTTTTCGGGAAGGAAAATAGCCCGCCAGCAGCGTGGTGATTACCCCGAAAATTACCCCTAGCGCGTAGTGTAGTGGATTGAACATAACCGGGAAGGTATCTATGGCCAGAAAATCACCGGAGGCAAAGGGAGTTATGGAAAGCAGATAACTCAGACTGAATCCGATGAGTACCCCCAGCAGGGCACCCAGCAAACCAATTATGACCGATTGAATCATAAAAATGGCTACTACATCTTTCCCATCGAATCCGGTCGCTTTCAGAATAGCTATGTCCTTGATTTTATTCATTACGTTCATATTCATAATGTTATAAATTCCAAAGCCTGCTACTACCAGCAGCGTAAAGGATATGACAAACGTCATCACGCCCCGGATCTGCTCCCCGGCCAGAATGGCCTGATTGGCCGTGGCCCAGTCTTCCACCTTATAGTCGTACTGCCGGGCCAGTTCCTTCCCAAAATCAATGGCCCGCAACGGGTCTTTCATTTTGATGTGCAGGTCGGTGATGTAGTTGGCGTCTTTCTGGATCAGCTCCTGTACCTTGGCGGTGTTCACGTAGCCACGGGCGTCGTCTACGGTCTGAATGCCGAAGCTGAAAACCCCCACTACCCGCAGCAGGGCGGTACCTCCCGTGGATGACGTTACATTGACTTTATCTCCCGCTTTCAGGTTGAGTTTACGCGCCAGCAGCCGACCCAGAATCACGCCGTTGGCGTTGGAGCGCAGGGCCTCGATAGAGCCCGACTTCATGCGCTGGCTTAGCCGGTAAAGCTTTTCTTCGCGGGCTACGTCTACCCCCGCCAACGTACCCGGAATAGGCACGGCACCCGTATTGAAAAACACCTGCGTACTTACCTGCGGCGATACCCCAAGTACCTCGGGCTGCTGCTCGATGTGCCGGGCGATGATCAGTCCGTTTTTGATTCGGGCCGGTTCGTTTTTAGGTTTTTGGTGGTGAATAATGTTGAATCCATCAGGGTTCAGGGTTTCGATCAGGCTGGGGCGGTCGGAAGTGAGCTGCTTGTAAATACGCACGTGCGGCGAGGCATCCAGGGCGGAGTCTTCCAGAAACTGGTTGACCCCCTGCATGAAGCTGATCATGACGATGAACATGGCAATGCCGAAGGTCACGCCCAGCATGGCTACCAGGGTCTGCTTCTTTTTGGTCAGCAGATGGGTTTTGGCGATGTTGTAGGATATTCTGAGTTTCATTTTTTTCTTCAAATTTTAACCACAGAGTTAAAGGAGTTATGGCACTGAGTTTAGGGGAGTTTTTTTATAGAGCTAGTCTTTTGATTCCGGTTTTTAGGCTTACTACGTTGAAGTTTAGAAGCAATCCTATTTTGGTGTTGCTTAGTCTCATGTAGGTCAGTACCTGAGCGGTATGGACATCGTTTAATGCTTCCACTGATTTTAATTCTACAACAAGCCGATTCTCCACAAACAGATCGATCCGGTAGCCGCAATCGAGTTTAACTTCCTTAAATACCAAGGGCATGGGTTTCTCTTTTTCTACAAATAATCCCCGGAGATTTAACTCATAGTAAAGACACTCTTTATAAGCACTTTCGAGCAAACCCGGTCCCAGGCCAGTATGTACCTCAAAAGCACAACTCAAAACCCTATGCGTCAAATCATTAATATCCATATACTCTCTCTAACTCTGTGCGATAACTCATTTTAACTCTGTGGTTAAATAAACTTTTACGGTTTCAAAACAAGACTCTCCTTCGTCAACCCACCCTTCACCTCCACCAGATCCAGATTCTCCGCCCCGGTAGTGATTTTGATTTTTTTCTTATCACCATCCTGCTTCACCCACACACTATCGCCACCCAGTACATACGACTTCGGTATAGTAAGCGCCTGGGGATTTTGGGAAATGATGACATTGGCTTCTACCGTCAGGCCGTAGTAGCCGTCGGGGGCATCGCCCACAAAATCGGCGTCGACGCGGAAGGTCTGATCCAGCTTATTGAGCTTGGGGTAAATCTTGGCGACCCGGGCTTCGTACACTTTCGCATCGAAGGCATCCACCTTGATCAGTACTTTCTGCCCTACCTGTACCCGTGTAAAATCGTTCTCGTCCACGGCCATCTGCACATAGGCACGGGTACCGCTGCCAATCAGGGCTACGGCTTCGGTACGCTTCACGAGTTCGCCGGGTTCCTTGTAGATTTCGTATACCTTACCGGGCGTAAAACTGCGCAGGCGGTAGTTACCGGCGTCCTCGGTCGCTACCCGGTACTGGCTGCGGGCGTTCTGCAAGTCTACGTAGAGCTGGTTACGCGTTCGTTTCAGGGCCTGCTGCCGGGCGGCCAAATCGTTGCGGCTGGTACGGTAGGCCAGTTCGGCGCGCTCAAATTCGGCTTTGGAGGTAGCATTATTTTCGAATAGCCCTTTCAGACGGAAGTAGGTGACCGAATCATTTTCCAACCGCGTGCGGGCGTTGCGCACCTGCGCTTCCAGCTCGTTGAGTACAGGAGAGTTTTCAGACAAATTGGCCTCCGACTGCCGGTAGATGTTGGTAGCCGCCTGCGAACGGGCATCGGTCGAATTGCTTTCGAGCACAAAAAGCAGTTGATTTTTCCCTACCGAATCACCTTCGTTGACCAACTGCTGCACCAGTACCCCATCGCCCTGGGCGTACAATTTATACTCATTGCGCGGGTACACATTGCCGGAGGCGTACACGGCCTCGGTCAGTTCTTTCACCGCCGGGGCAGTACCTTCTTCGTCCGACGAGCAAGCGGCTAGAAGAATTATGAATGCTGCCGGGAGCGCCCGCCGATTCTTAATTATGAATTTTAGTGTTTTCATTACAGAAAATATTTTACTTTTTTAACTCTTACTATCAATTTGATTTTCAACAATCATCATTTCTACATTATTGATCTGAGGTAAATCTTCAATTTGATTATTCGATTCATCATTCAGAATTCAGAATTCTCCTCCGGAGTAGTTCACCATAGATCAGGCTATCGGCCAGGGCGCGGAGGTAGCGGTTTTGGGCCTGTAATGACTCGTTGAAGATTGTCACGTATTGGTCGTAGGTATATACCCCGGCGCGGTATTTCAGTAGGGCCAATTCCATATTCCGTTCGGCCAGGGTGAGGCTCTGGCGGCTTAGGTCCACTGACTTTCGGGCTTGGGCATAGGAGGCGGCCCATTCGTCATCCTGGGCCAGCTGCCGTTGACGCTCGGCGGCCAGCTCGGTACGGGCAATATCGGCACGTACCTTGGCCCGGTCAATATTCCGCAAACGTACACCTCCGTTAAAAATTGGCACATCCAGCCGCACCCCCACCAGCCCAAAATTGAACCACGGCTGGTTGAAATCCAGAAAGTTGAACGTACGACGCTGCGCCTGCACCGTGTAGCGGCCATACAGCGACACCTGCGGCAGGCGCGTAGCCTGCTCCCGCGAGATGGCCTCCTGAAAGTAGTTGAGCTGGGCAGCTTTCAGTTTCATCTGCGGATACTCTTCTACCACAGTTGGGGCAGCCGGCTGGTCGGATTC
>CATMVR010000041.1 GCA_950075905.1 uncultured Persicitalea sp.
GGAAAATCCTTGCCGAGACGAGACGGGCTTTTTCGTTGCCCAAGCACTAAGCTTACTGTCTGATAATACGGAAAGAAACGGGGACACAGAGCGTTTTGCAGGGGGCTGTCGCCGGCTGCACGGTAATTTGGGCCGTGCCCGTGGCCGTACCACTGCCGCAGGCCCCCGTCACCGACAGCACCGAGTAGGTAGTGGTGGTGGTGGGTGAAACCGTAATCAACAGCGGACTTGACGACGTGGTCTGCGTGGTGTTGTCCGAGAGAGTCACCTGCCAGGGGGGCTTACCCGTCAGCGTCACTGTCAGGTTGGCCGTACCGCCTTCGGGGATGGTAGCCCCGCCCGCCAGCACTGCCGTAGGGCCCGTGCTGATCGCAAATGTCTCGGAGGGCACTCCTGTTACCACTGGATTGGACGATACCACCCGTACCCGGTAGCCCATGCCGGCAGGCGTATTCTGCGGAATGGTGGCCGTGAGGGGGCTGGTACTACCCAACGTTGGAATATCTGTAAAGTTGGACCCCGAGGCATCTGAAAGCTGCACGCGGAACGAGTTGCCCGTACCAAAGGTACCTGAGGTTGTAAACGGCACCTGAATAGCCGCGCCAGCGCACACCACCGCCACACTAAGCGCCTGCGTAGTGATGACCGGCGCCTGCACCGTAACCGTGGCGCTGCCCTGGGCGGTACCTTTGCCGCAGGCGTTAAAGACCGAGTCTATAGAATAGGTAGTAGTGCTTGCCGGAGATACATTTACCAGCAGCGGAGATTGGGTAAGGTTGGAATAGGTAGTGCCGGCAATGGCAACACTCAGCGGAGAAGTTTCCGAAAAATTTACTTTCAGTACGGCCTGCTGTCCGGAGGCAATGGTGGTATCGCCGGAGAGCGTAGCAAGCGGGAGGCCGGAAGCAAAGGCGCAGGCCGTAGCGTTGGAGTAGCTATCGGCCATGACTAGTTCTTCCTGAGCCGTACCTCCGTTTATAAGTACTTCAAATACATCCGTGCTCGGGAAGTCCTGGGCGGTGTTCCAGGTGAGGTTGTAGCAGCCATCTGACTGAGCCGGAATGTCGAACGATATGTGGGCAATGGATTTCCAATCGGTCGTCACATTTGGCACATCT
This sequence comes from uncultured Persicitalea sp., assembly GCA_950075905.1. Lineage (GTDB taxonomy): Bacteria > Bacteroidota > Bacteroidia > Cytophagales > Spirosomataceae > CATMVR01. The sequence goes on from CATMVR010000041.1 coordinate 1,119, forward strand.
GTGAAGGGAGATGTACCCTGGTACACTACATTAAGCGTCAGCGTACCCGCCTGCAGCCCCAGGCTCAACTGACTATACCTCCCACCCGAGAAATTGTCCCGGGATACCAGTACCGGATTTGTGAGAGCCGCATTGGAAGATTGGAATACCAGACTAGCCGAACCCATCACGAACTGATCGCCGGTGCTTATGGCCCGGATCTGTGCGCTGAACACGGCTTTCCGGGTAGCACAGTCGACGGAATCTTGTACAATACGTAACTGAAACTTACCAGTTTGGGCATACCCTTCCGTGGCCAGCAAAACCAGGAAAAGTACAAAAATACGCAAAATAGTCAGTCCCTTTGTTTGTTGGTAAGTGCTCATAATCCGGTTCGTTTAGGATTCGATATGTCACTGCCTTCCAATAACGCTGAACTTACTGTTATTGTTATTCCAAAGGACTTTATCCGACGCTGAGATCTGAGCATCCATGTTGAAGTCAGCCTCGGAGTACAGATCAAACCTGCCATTGGCCGTCGACCAAAGCATATAATCATTTACATTGACGACAAAATCCTGGTTGGGAACATTTTTGTTACCGTCGGCAGAGTTTAGAACAAACACCGTGCCAATCTGCTTCTGTCCTATGGAAGTAGGGCTTGTGTTGGTATAAGAATTCTGGTTGGTAAAGTCGTAGCTAAGCGTATTATTTTGCACCGTCACCGGCTCGTGCGAAAGTACTCCCAGGTGGTTACGGTGCTCGACAACTACATAATACCACTGATTTGCGGGCAGAACGGGAGGATTCAGGATAGTTACCCAACCGTCGTTGCCCAGCAGGGCGGCGGTTTTGAACACGGTGCTGTTTACGGATGGTGAGCCCGCCCGTAAAGAAATAAGTATCCAGTCTACTACATTGGCCTGATAGTTGCTAGCCGATTCGCTCCCGCCGTAATTCCAGGGGCTGCGGTTGTAGGGTTGCCCCGGCGGTGTAGGAATGGCCGAAGCGCCTACGGGCGTCTGACCAGGCAGCAACCCCCGCTGATTCAAACTGGTGATCATCGCCCCGGTGGCCACCCGGTAGGGGCCTTCAAGAAACACCCGAATCTGTAAATTGACCGTAGCCGGCGCAGTAACCACCACGGTGGCCTCGCCCGTGCCGGCGCCAGCTCCGCAGGCAGCATCCTGCACGCCGGTGAGGGTATAAGTAGTGGTAGTGGCCGGAGCCACCTTTACCGTGTACAGGCCTGTATTGCCCGCCTGCAGCGTAAGCCCACTGGAAAGCGTAAACTGCCAGGCAGAATCCCCCGCTTTGCGTGTAATCGTCAGGGTAGCCGAGTCGCCGGGGGTGATACTCCCCCCGCCGCTCAGTACGGCTTCTACCCGGGGTAGAGTGGTGACCGTCTGAGACGCCTCGGGGCCAAAAAGCTGGGGGCTGCTGGCCACAACGCGCACCTTATAGCCTACATTCGGGCGCAACGTGTCGGGTAGCACTATCGTCAAAGGGCTGGCGCTACCACTCACAGGCACATCAAAGTAGGCATCGCTTGCCCCCCCCGCCAGCTGCACTCTGAACACATTGCCTTGCCCAAACGTACCGGTGGTGGTATAAGAAACCTGCACACCTTCACCCCGGCACACCGAAGTGCGGCTGAGCGATGTTGTCAGAATAGCGGGCGGCGTGTTGCTTATAATCCGAAGGGTGTAATCTTCTGCCTCTCCGAAGTTTAGCTGCCCGCAAGGGTTGGCTACCGGTCCGTTGGTGTAGTACTGCGACCTGATCCGCATGCGCGTCTGGCCTGGCACCGCCTGAGCAGGCAGGCTAAAAGTGCCCTGCAATGTAGGTGCCATGTACTGATTGCCAGTGCTTTGAAACATCAAATCCGACGCATCGAAAACACCGTTCTGATCCAGATCAATCCAGATAGAAAAATGCTGCGGGTGGTAGCTGCCGCTGCCGCCCGTCACGGCTCTTGCTATAAAGGAATAGCTCTGCCCAGCCGTTACATCGGCCACCGTGCTGGTAAAATCGCTGTAACTGTTGGTGCCGGCCCCAGTGTTGATTTTGGAAATAAGATTCTGCCCGTTTTTGCTCAGGAAAAAGTCCGCGATGATCATCGGCGAATTAGGTGAGTAATAAGTCGGCTTGCAGTAAAAAAGATTTACCTGCGCGGTATCACTGACACTGTATTCGATACTGTTGGAAGCCCGCACGCGGTAGTAGTAAAGAGTATTGGTTACGACTGTTGCATCCAGAAAAGACGTAACGTTGGCGTCCAGCCCCTTGATGGGCACGTAGGGGCCGTCCTTATCGGTTGCCCTTTCTACGATATAGCCGCTTTCTTCGGCCCCGGCATCGGCAAAAGATACCAGCACTCCCTGCGCGCTCTGATTGGCCACCACCTGCGTGGGTACCGGCGAGATACCGGGATAAGTAAGCGTATATTCGTTGGAGGAGCTCGTACGAAGCAAAAGCCCACCGCTCATGCGCTCGTACTGCCCAGGGGTAAACTCATTACCACAGGAGTAATAGTAGGACATCATGTTGGTGAGCGAAGGCTTGAACAGCTCTCCGTTCGCATCCGTAGCCGTACCCACATAGGAGCAGCCCGACGTGTTAGAATTGGGCAATCCCTGCGGGTCGGCTGGGGTATCGCAGAGCAGATCGCCCGCCGCAGTACAGTTGGTCCCGGCTTCCCGCGTTACCAGTTCACGAAACGAAATATCCTGATTGGCGTTGTTGTGAAAGGTGTGCATTACATTAAAATAGTGCCCCAACTCGTGCGCCAATGTACGGGTATCTGTCAGCCGGTCTGCACGGACAAACACCCGGTTGCTAATGGCCAGTACCGATGGGTAGTACGCATAGCCCGTCACCGAAGACGACTGAAAATTCAGGGACCCCACCAGGTAGATATTGACCGCGTTGGCCAGGTCGTTTGACTGGGTAAGGGCCGTTTCTTCGGAGAACTCGTAGGTATAGTATTCATCACTGTTGATGAGATTGGGTGTACTACCCGCCAGGTAGAATTGGATGCCGCTGTGCCGGTAGTACTCATTCAGTTTGGCCAGGGCGTCGTTGATCTGCGCTGTGGCGGCCCCACCGGTGCCATCACTCCTGCGCACTACGTGAAACCGCAGCGGTACAAAAGCATACCCTTCCGCCTGCTGACGAGCCCGGACCATGTTTTTTTTCAGCAGCCTCAATTTTTCTTCCCGATTGGTAATTTCGGTTTTGGATGGCTCGATGCTACCGCACACAAGGCTTTGACCTCGACTTTTATAAATAGAAATGCAAAATACAGATACAAAAATCAGAGTCCTTATACAGGATAAGCGCAAAACTTTTAGGCTTTTCATACCTGCTTTTGGCGTTGAAGTAGAACAGAGTTAAAACTTTAATCAAAGAACATGCCAGTTTGCTCTACAACATGATTTTTCTTCAAGTAACCATATAATCCAACCTCTTATTCCTTTAACACGAACAAATATACGCTTACTAGCTCTAATTGTCAATTTTGTTTAGATTGAAAACGTCGATAGAATTAACCATATTTTTCTCCTGGCAAGTCGCCTTTGGCAAAACAATTTAAATTCAATTTTCAGTTACTTTTTCAAAAGAATATATTCTTCTTATTGTCCAAAAAAATAAAAACCATCAGGTACTCAAAATCTGGTATAACCAAACAAACCTGGGCGCTATACACGCACGCCTTTTTCAATAAAGGGGATTTCCTGTCAGAAATGTAGTATATTAGTACCTGAGCCGTTATGAGGTTTCCGGAGAGCTGCCTATGTCGAAATTTGTATTCACTTTACTCCTGCTGCTTTTTTTTGCCAATGCCACCTGTGGCCAGTCAGTCCCTACCATCCGGATTTCGGCGCTTCGCTCCGATACGGCCCTCAACCGGGCCGCCCTCTGGAAAACTACGGCAAAAGCTCCCCTGCCAGCCGACACCCTTTATAGCACTGACTTTCGCCGCCTTTCGGATAAGGTCGCGTTCAGCCGTGACAGCATCTACTGGGCCCGGTTCAATGTCATCAATGACGCACCAGTTGCCCGCCGGGTGGTACTTTTTACCCCTGGCGCTAACGATAGGGTCCACGTTTATTTTTCTGCCGACAGCAGCTTTCGGGCCACCCGCCACCGCACCCTTGGCCGGCATAGCTCTTACTGGGAAGCAGACTACCGTTTCACCAACCTGATGCTCCCCGTCGATTTTAACGCGGGACAAACACGCTCTTTTCTCGTAAAAATCGACAACCGGTACATGCCTGTGCCCTCGCCGGCGCTCCTGCTCCTCACTGAGCAGGAAGTCCGCAATGACTTCTGGAACTCCTACTCCAGCCACATGGAGGGTACTTTTCTGAGTGTTTTCATTGCCGGGGCGGTGCTGGCCATATTCCTCTTTGTGGTCTTTCTGTACATCACTACCCGCGATAGCCTCTATCTTTACTATGGGTTGTACCTTGGGGGGGTATTTGTGTACTTTGCTACCAAAACGGATACCCTCTTTTTTCTGGGCTACTTCACCTATGGGTATCCTGAGTACCTCAGCATCCTCAATGAGCCGGTGCAGCTGGTATACACGGCGTTGTACATCCGGTTTAGCATGGGCCTTCTCCGAATCAGGGAGTACGATCCTGCCCTATACCGCTTTCTGGATATTTTCTGGAAAGGTCTGCTCGTTTACAGTCTCGCCGCGCTGGTAGTAGCGGCGCTGGTGTGGCGGCGGGAGTTTGATCAAAACCTGCTGGCCGTAGACCGCGTGCTGCTGCTGCTTTTCAACGTGGCCATGCTGGGAAGAATCCTGCAAAAAAACCGCTCGCCCCTGCTTGTCTACTTTCTGATTGGGAATATCTTCTTCATCACGGGGGTAGTTGTCTCCACCGTTACCAGCCTGGGCCTGGTATCGCAAAGCTACTACACTATGCTTATGCCCATCAACTACTTCCAGATCGGCGTATTTGGCGAAATCATGTGCTTCTCTTTTGCCCTGGGCTACAACGTGCGCCTGCTGCAAATGGAACGGATCAAAAACCAAAAGGCCTACATCAATCAGCTGCGCCTCAATCAGGAACTCACCCAGCAGGCCAACCGGCAGCTGCGGGAAAAACTGGATGAACGCACCCGGGAGGTACTGGCCATGTCGAAAACTCTGCGGGAACAGCAGGAAGCGTACCTCCGCTCGGAATTTGAATTTCAGCTGGGAGAAATGGAAATGCAGGCACTGCGGGCGCAGATGAACCCGCACTTTATCTTCAACAGCCTAAATACGATCAGGTACTTTGTGCTCAATGATGAGAACGAAAAGGCCAGCGATTACCTCGGGAAATTTGCCCGCCTGCTGCGCATGGTGCTACAAAACTCCCGGGAGAATACGATTAGCCTAAGTGAAGAACTTGATGCGCTACGCCTCTACATGGAGATTGAAGCCCGGCGCTTTGGCGATAGCTTTCAGTACCAGATTCTGGTACCTGCGGAGATAGACACCGACGCCATTACGGTGCCGCCGCTGCTTTTGCAGCCGTTTGTCGAAAACGCCGTGTGGCACGGCCTGCTGCACAGCAACAAGCCCGACCGGCAGCTGACTGTACAGATCAGCGAAGAGGAAGCGGAGTACCTTTTTACAATTACCGACAACGGAATCGGCCGGCAGAAGTCCCGCGAAATGCATAGCCGCCCGGCGAGCCTGAAAAAATCATTCGGGATGCAGATCACCAACAAGCGGGTAGAGCTTTTCAACAAAAACTTCGGGGCGCAAATCAGGATTTTGGTGCGGGACCTGATTCTTGCAAATGGAGAAGCGGGAGGCACCACGGTCGAAATCAGGTACCAACTGCCGGACTGATCTGGCTAGCTAAGCATTGTTGGCCAGATCAGTCCGTCCCTTCTTACATTTTTACAAACTCTACCCGGCGGTTGTTGGCTTTGCCCTCCGGGGTAGTGTTGGGGGCGGCAGGTACATTTTCTCCCATACCGTCAGTTTCCAGGCGGCTCTTATCGATGCCAAATTCGGCTACCAAAGCTCCCTTTATGGCTTCGGCCCGCTTTTTGGACAGCGCCAGGTTGGCCGCCTCGTCCCCGTCGGAGTCGGTATGTCCAATTACCTTCACCCGCACCGCCGGGTTTTCGCCGAGCGTTGCAGCAATGTCTTTCAGCACGGCATATGACTCAGGGCGGATCGTGGCCGAGTTGACATCAAAGGTGATACCAGTAGTAACAAACTTGCCTTCCGTGATGAGCTTGGAGCGAGTATCGGGAGCGCCCACCGCCAGCCGGATATTCGACAGGAACATCTGCTCCTCTTCGTTGGAAATCTCTGAATGAAATCGCAAGGCATTCAATTTGATATCTGTCGGAAAAATTCGGGGTAGATCAAACACCTTCTGCTCGTCCACGTAAACCCGCAGCCGGGCTTTTTGCCGCCACATGGCGATGTGAAAGATTTTACCATTGAAATCGGGGTTGATGGTAGGTGCCATGTCACGCTCGCCACGCAGTTCGGTATATCCACCCGAATCATTGGTCTGTATTAGGGACACGCTACCATCCTTCATTCCGCCGTTAAACTCAAAAACCGCCCCCCGGCCCGCAGCCTGATTCTGTATCCGGGCGTCACTTTTTTCGGTTTCGTGAAGTGTCGCAAACAGCCGTCGCTGGTAAGCATACTTATTCTCCCAGTTGTTGTAAATCAGGTCAAATTCCAGCGTAAAGTTTTCGGGCAGGTCTTTGACGAAATCAGGAATATAGGAGATGTTCTGGGCCTGCTGAATCATAAGCCACTTGCCCGGAATCCCCTCGATGGTTACTACCTCGGCAGTACCGTTAGTATTCCATTTGGCCGGAAAATCGCCTACTGCATCCTGGCTGAAATCTTCCGAGGCTACTACCTTTTCTCCCGGCATGAAGTCAAACTTGCTGTAAGATTTCAGTTCGGCTTTACTGCCCGCTGGACTTCCGCTCCCCCCGCCGCCGTCAGAAACCCGGCCTGCACCATCGCCTCCCTGGCTTGACTCCGTACCCTTGCTCTTGTCCTTCTTTTCTTCCTTTTCGTTTTTGTCCTTTTTCTTGAAGATGCTGCCAATCCCCTCTTCCAGCTTATCGAAGCCCCGGTCTACCGCCTGATCAATCTTCCGATTGGCCCGATTTTCTGCCTGCCGCTCAATCACCCGCTCGGGGCGGTTGATGCGTATCTGGGCCTCGGCGACTATACTGCCCGCCAGGCCAATTGCCAGTAATAAAGTACTTGTTTTTACTAGTTTCATACCTTCTCTGTTTGCTGTTCAACAAATACATTTTAATCAATATACACTTGAAAGTCAATCGACTGTATCTTTTTTTAGTAAGCGGTTTACCCTGTAATCAGTCATTTAGCTGCGAAACGACCGTACTTTCAGAAGGTTATTCAGTACATCCTTCCGACTCCGCGAAACCGCCACTTCACTCCCATCCGACATCACCACGTAGCCGCCGTCAGAGCGTACGTACTTTCGCAGATGGTCGAGATTGACCAGATGCGAGTGGTGGATACGAGCAAAATTGGCTCCGTCGAGCAGCTCCTCTACCTCTTTCAGCGTGCGGCAGATCAGCAGGGCCCGCTGGCCATCCTGATAGATACGGGTATAGTTACTATCCGACTCGCAGCGGATGATTTCGGCAATGTCCACGTATTCCAGCCCCTGCGTGGTAGGCAACGCCACTTTCTGAGGCACTTGCTTTTCCCGCACCAGCAGGGTTCGCAAAAATTCGAGCTGGCCTTCCAGGTCCGTATGGCGAATCTTTTCCCTAAGCTTGGTCACGCACTCTTTGAGCTCTTCCCCGTCGATGGGTTTTAGCAGGTAATCAAAAGCGCTGTATTTGAACGCCTTCACCGCAAACTGATCGTAAGCCGTTGTAAACACGATCTCAAAAGATTTATTTTCTACACGATTCAGAAGCTCAAAACCATTGTAAATGGGCATTTCGATATCGAGAAACACCACATCAAAAGCCTGCCCATTGAGTACCGTCAGGGCCTCTTCGGCCCGGTTGTACTTGCCCGCTACCTCTACTTCCGGGCAGTGGTTGCGCAGCAGAATATCGAGGCTTTCCGTGCAGTGTACTTCGTCGTCAATCAGAATAGCTTTCATAGGTATAGTTGGTAAATGCTCACCATCGTAGCACAAGGCGGGCAACCGCTAACGCAGGCTGGATAGGGTGAACCCTGTCAAAGAAAAAACGGCTTGAACGACAAATCTACCCGGGTACCGGGGGCTTCGGATGTTGCCCCCGCCTCCTCCCCAGTGGTAATCTGAATCTCTACCCCGTAGCACTGGTTGAGCAGCCGCAGCCGCTCCTGGGCCATACTCATGCCCGACTCCTCGCGGGCGTAGGCACTACGGGGTATGCTGGCAGCAAAGCCGTTGTCTTCCAGCACAATATGATACATATTCGTCTGCTTTTGTACACTCAGAATCAGTATACTGTCCATGACCCGGGGCAACATACTCTGCCATACCGAGTTTTCGAGGTAGGTATGCAGAATCAGGGAGGGTATCCATATCTGTCCGGGATCAAGACCGGGCTCAATGTTGGTGATCAGCTGGATAGTCCGGTTGAAGCGCATGCTTTCTACCTGTAAGTACAACCGGATCGTCTCTATTTCGTCTGAGAGCCGGTTGAAGTCCCGCCGGGAGTCCGCCAGAATCCGGCGCATCAGCCGCGAAAAGAGGGTCAGATAGGCAGAAGCGGTCTGGGGGTCGTTTTGCAGAATACGGTAGTTGATGGCATTGAGGTTATTAAACAGAAAGTGGGAGTTGAACTGCGCTCGCAACAACTTTACTTCCAATTGGGCCATTTTTCGTTCCAGATCAACTGTCATAGCAGTAGCAAAACCATTCATTATTAGTGAGGACGACACCAGGATATGCTACGAATATACACTCTATACTCCAAAAACGGCTTGTTTATTGAGTCGTTGGGGTATCTCATGGGGCAATTGGAGCAGATGGACTATCATTCGACGCCAAACTTTTGTAAAGCAGCGGGCTAACTACGTACTTTGCACCCTCATGTCAATACTCTCATGCGCCCTACTTTTCCGACCGAGACATTTACCCTACAAGCTGGCAAGCGAATCTACTTTTCGTCTGATTTTCATTTGGGAGCCCCCAACCCGGAGGCCAGCCGGCGGCGTGAGCGGGTCATTGTACAGTGGCTCGAAAGCATCCGCCACGATGCGCAGGTTATTTTTCTGGTGGGTGATATTTTTGATTTCTGGTTTGAGTACAAGCATACTGTCCCCAAGGGTTTTATCCGCTTGCTGGGCAAGCTGGCCGAGTTGGCCGACGAAGGTATCGACCTGATTTTTTTTACCGGCAACCACGACATGTGGATGTCCGACTATTTTACCCACGAGCTGGGCGCTACCATCAACCGCCACCCCGTGCGCTATCTGGTAAAGAATGAAAAAGGAAAAGAAAAAAGCCTGCTGGTGGGACACGGGGACGGCCTCGGGCCGGGCGACCACGTGTACAAAGGGCTCAAAAAAGTGTTTGAAAATTCGCTGGCCCGCTGGACCTTCCGGCAGCTCCACCCCGACCTGGGTATCCGCATTGCTACTACCTGGTCGAAAAGAAGCCGGATTTCTAATACCAAAAAAGGAGAAGAAGAATTTAAGGGCGAAAACCAGGAGTGGCTCTACCTCTACTGCCAGGAAGTGCAGAAGCACCTACCCCACGACTACTACATTTTTGGCCACCGCCACCTGCCCCTCAACCTTAAAGTAAGCGCTACGAGCAGCTACGTGAATCTGGGCGAATGGATCAATCAGCAGACGTACGCCGTTTTTGACGGCGATACGCTGCAACTGCTTACATACGATGGAGTACTGAGTACCTAACCCGAATTCCCTATTTTTTGATAAAATCCTGCCGGGTCATGTTCTCGCGCGGTGTTTGGTTGAGGTCTTTCTGGTACTCTTTCTTTTTGAGACCCCCATCCTGCACCGTCTTGATAAACTGCGACCACGCAAACGGGTTCAGGAATGGAAAGGTAGTGGCAAAGCCCTTGTTGGCCGCCGACTCCCGGCCAAACAGCTGCTGATCCATGGTATAGCGGTAGTTGGTCTGCGCGTTGTTGGGCATCTGGGCCGCCATGCGGTTGATGTAGTCCACGTCGGTACTGCGGGCCAGGGCGTCGCGATCGGCCTGATCGGGCAGTTTCAATTCCAGAAAAGCCTTTTTGAAATCCTCTTCCGTGGCGTAAGGGTATACTTTTACTTCGGCCAGCATCGTCACAGACTCCTGCATAGCAATAATGGCCGAGTAGGTTTCGGCGTTGTAATTACGCGGGATGACGTGGTACTGAGACTTATAGCCAACGTAGCTGTACACAATACTGTCGCCGGGAAATACCGGAATAGTAAAATAGCCCGAGTTGTTGGCCAGGGTTCCTCTGCCCGCTTTGGGAATAAAAATATAGGCGCCCGGCAGCCGGTCGGTAGATTTGCCCGCTACCACCACCCCCGTAAAGATGATGGCCTTCTGCTCGCCCTGAGCCCGGGCAGTCTGGCTATACAGGCTGATGGTAAACAGGAGTACTATATAAAGGAGGAACTTTTTCATTCTTGGTTTTTTATTTTATCAATTTTTTAAAACGCCTTAAAGCCCTTTTCGAATCTACTCCCAAAGCTTTGTGCGTTGGCCCCCAGCTACAAGAGAAACGCCTGCCTGCTAGTCTAATTGTTCCTTTTAAACTATAAAAGGTTGTGAGGCTAGGAAAATAACTTTAAAAACGTAACAATAAAAGGGGCAGAGAGCAAAAGGCCGTCGAAGCGGTCAAGAAATCCCCCGTGACCGGGAATCGAACTCCCCGAATCCTTGATGGCAATGCTGCGCTTGAAAAGGGACTCGACGAGGTCGCCATAGGTACCCGTCACTACGATGATTGCCCCAATACAAAACCACTTCCAGGGTTCGAAGGTTTGAAAATAGTAGCCCAGCACAAACGAAATCAGCGTAGCAGAAGCCGCCCCGCCCAGCGCGCCCTCCCAGGATTTTTTGGGAGAAACCCGCTCGAATAACTTACGACGCCCAAATTTCGTGCCCGCAAAGTACGCGCCTACGTCGGTAGCCCACAGCAGCAGCAGGCTGCCCAGGATGATTTCGTAGTTGTATACTCCCCCGCGCATGGCCATCACCACAATGAGCGAAAAGGGCAGCGCTACGTAGATAAGCCCCAGAAATGTAAACCCGATATTGGTAAAGGGTTTGAGGTCATTCTTTTTGTAGAGCTTAATAAAAAAAATCATGGCCAGCAGCGGACTGATCAGAAAGTAATTCTCAAAGCCAATGAGCCCTTTTTCGATCACGAAGGTCAGGATGATCAGTAGCACCCCGCACATAGTGCCATAGGACGTCAAGGGCTGATTGCCGTCCAGGCCCAGCAATTTGTAAAATTCCAACTGGGTGAGCATGCTTAGGGTAGAAAACAGCAGCACAAAGGTGAGGTCACTGTACAAGATTGAAGAAACAATGATTGCCACTCCAATAACCGCCGCAATGACCCGCTGTTGTAAATTGGAGAGCTTACTCAGGCTTGATCTCATTGTCCAGAAGAGCTTTGGCTGCTTCGGCGTCCTGTCGGGGCACCAGCAATTCTACATATCCAAATATATTGGAATAACTACTATCTTTTTTGTCCATCACCACCGCCACAATGCCGTTTTCTTCTAAAAAACCACGCGCAATTTCTACCTGCACGGCATTTTTGGTCTTCATGATACTCTCCCAGTTTTCCATTAGGTGTCGTTTAAAATTGGCAAAAAGCCGTGAGCAATTAGCTTACAGCCCTTCGCTTATGATAATTACTTGAAATATAAATAATCAGCGTCGATTCTGACTAACCCACTCCTACAAACTAACTTTGTGCCGGTACTTACCCGGAATCAGCCCAGCACTTTCTGTCTTTCTTTCCAGATACCGTACAGCAGCGCGGCCGTTACCAGCAGGGAGGTCAGTGCGGCCATCACCGGCACCGACTCATTGTCCTCTACGTTGATATCGCTGATGCCGCGGTGGTAAAGGTACAACATCACCACCATGAAGCCATTATTGACGAAGTGCGCGAAGATAGCCACCCACAGGCTGCCCGTCCAGTAGTACAGATAGCCAAACAGCGCCCCCAGCAACATGCGGGGAAAGAAGCCGTAAAACTGCACGTGGATGGCGCTAAACAGGGCTGCCGCCACCCAGATAGCTACGTGGACATTGACGCACTGCTCGGCCAGCTTGCGCTGTATGACTCCCCGAAACAGTACTTCTTCGCCCAGAGCCGGTATGATACCGATCACCAGCAGGCCTATGACCAGCTGCAGGGGAGTGTCGAAGCGGGTGAGAAAGCCGGTGAGTTCCGCCAGTTGATCTTCCTTGGCCCGCATCCATATCTCGATCCCCTGCATGGCATCAGGCAGGGTCATGCCCGCGTTCCATTCAATGATCAGGCTGTTGAATGGCATGGATACCAGCACGGAAAGAAGCACCAGTAACCACACATACGACGGCAGCAGGGGGCGAATCTGAAAATTACGCCAGGTTTTGCGCTCAATGTAGTACCAGTACAATAGCGGTGGAACCAGGTAGGTAAACAGGTGCGCCGTGGCCTGCAGCAGCATCAGGGCGTACCAGCCATTGGGCACAGACTCGGGCGATTGAATGAGTGTATTGAGAATGTCCAGCGAGGCCATGCCGTCACTATTTCCCAAAAAGCTTATGAGCAGCAGTACCGCCAGGATATTGCCGACGGACATGCCAATGAGGATAAAACCAGTAAGAACCAGAAGGCTCCGCCAGGTGTTAGGTACCCGGGATCGCTCGGAAAGTGGATTATTTTCTAGCATAATTCCCGTAAATTTACGCCTAAATTCGGATCAGGAAACAAGTTTATTTTTTATAAAAACAGGAAACAGGCAAACCTTACCCGGAGCTTGTAACGATTAGTTCGGGTTAAGATAGCAAAAAAGAGTAGAAGCATGGTAAGAATAGGGAGTATCGAATTGAATGAATTTCCGTTGCTGCTGGCTCCGATGGAAGATGTGAGCGATCCGCCGTTTCGGGCCGTTTGCAAGGAAAATGGAGCCGATCTGATGTACACCGAGTTTATTTCGTCGGAAGGGCTGATTCGCGACGCCGCCAAAAGCGTGCAGAAGCTGGATATTTTTGAGTACGAGCGTCCCATCGGGATTCAGCTCTTTGGCAGCGACATCGAAACCATGCGCGCCTGCGCCGAAATCGCCTCCCGCGCCAACCCCGACCTGATCGACATCAACTACGGCTGTCCGGTCAAAAATGTGGCCTGCCGGGGTGCCGGGGCCGCGCTGCTGCAGGACATTCCCAAGATGGTGAAAATGACTGAAGCCGTGGTAAAAGCCACGCACCTGCCCGTGACGGTAAAAACCCGCCTGGGCTGGGACGACAACACCAAAAACATTCTGGATGTAGCCGAGCGCCTGCAGGATATCGGCATTCAGGCCCTGACGGTGCACGGCCGCACCCGCGCGCAGCTGTACAAGGGCGCCGC
>CATMVR010000042.1 GCA_950075905.1 uncultured Persicitalea sp.
GCTGACGCTCGTCCAGTTGCCTGTAATATCTGATTTCGTCTTCGCTGATCACTGTATAGTTGGCTTGAAGTCTATCACAAGTTTACCAAGTTATTATTTAATCGTTACTTAGTGCTTGATAGAAGCATTTTACTTAACGGGCGAGACGCCCGTACCACACCACATTACCTTACACCATACCCGGCCCAGGACTGGGTAGCGTCGTCGAGCACGAGTACCCAGTCGGTGCCGGGCCCGGCGGCATAGGGTTTAAATTCGAGCACACCTTCGTTTTTCAGGTTGCCGATCAGAATACTGACGCCGTCCCGGGGGTTGAACCAGTAGGCTAGCAGGCGCGGGGCGGCCTTGAGCATGCTCAAATCAATTTGCAAAGACTTGCCGTAGGGAGTATAGGCCATCATAAAGTTGGCGTCTTCCGACAGGGCCGCAATCTGGTAGGCGGCGCCCTCGGGGTTGTCGTTTTTGATCAGACGCTGCTCAGGCATGAGCCGCCACCAGGGGTGCGACTCCATCAGCCGCCGCAGGTAGCCCATCTGGTAAGCTCCGGGCAAATCCAGCGAGCGTTTCCAGTGGGTGCGGGCGTAGGAAATGGGCGGGTTACGTTTGGGATCAAAAAACTGCCATACATCGTGCGACCCGTAGGTATGCCCGGCAGCACCCGACAAAGCCGCCCACCAGGCCGCCTGCCTTACGTCGAAGTCATCAAAATAGCCCAGTTCGGGATTCCAGTTTATGGGCCCATTCTCGTAGCGCGCCCCGCCGTCGATGGTAGGCTTGACCGGAAAAAGGTAATTGTTTTGCCGCATCATGACGTAATTCTGGCGATTACGCCCCATTTGTCCCGACTGAAACATGTTGATATTCAGCCAGGGCTCCTGGTGAAAAAAAGCTGCCGAATTGCTGTTGCCGGTGGGGTAGTAGGTCATCAGGCGGCTACCTTCGTCACCTGCTTTCAGTCCTTCTACCATGGCCCGGATAATCTTGTAGTGCTGTTCATTTTCGGGGTTTCGGTCGCCCCCGAGCATCCATATCACGTTTTTATTTTTGTACCGATTGCCAAGAAACTCCCCGTAGATGCGGGCATTCTCCGGAGAGAACACCTCCGGCCCGTTTCCCCATTTTTTGTTGAATTTATCGCCCCAGGTCGGTAGCAAAGCCACAAACAGCTGGTACTGAGCCGCCTTATCGATCACGTAGTCTATGTGTTTGAAATATGCTTCGTTGGGCTGGGCGGGATTGTTGTTTACCAGGGGGAGCTGGCCGTAGGCGTTGGGTTGGGTAAGACCGTCAAATTCGGCCAGGGCGGCGGCCTGAATGACGGTAAAGCCCTTGTCGGCCCGGTTTTTAAGGTACAGGTCTACCTCCTCGCGGGGCAAACGGTGAAAAAGCTCCCAGGCGGTGTCGCCGAGCCAGTAAAACACCTTGCTGTTGCCCTGGGAGATAAAGCGCTTGTCCTTGATAATGTACAACTTCTGCCAGGAAGGTTGGCTACCAGCGGTGCTGCGCACTTGCGGATGCGCCAGCAGGGGGAAGAGGATCATCAAAAGACATAGGACACTATTTTTCATACAAACGGGCTGGTGGTTCTGCGAACGAAGTAACAAAGAAGCCTGTGCTACGCCAAACAGAATGCTGGTTTTTTTAAATCATTCCCAATTCACGTGGCAAACGTGTACCTTTGCCCCATGAATTTGCAGGATAAACTACAAACATTTCCGCTTTTTGAGTCCATTACCCATGCTGCCCGGCAGGAGGGCGTACAGGCGTGGGTAATCGGCGGTTTTGTGCGCGATCTGTTACTAAAACGTAGCAGTAAAGATATTGATATAGTATGCGTGGGGAGCGGGATTGCACTGGCCGAGCGGCTGGCGCAGCTACTGGGCCCGGATGTACACGTATCAGTTTTTAAGAATTTTGGCACGGCCCACATCCGGCATAAGGATATCGAGGTAGAGTTTGTGGGTGCCCGGAAAGAATCCTACCGGTCAGACTCCCGCAAGCCCATCGTAGAAGATGGTACCCTGGAAGACGATCAAAAACGCCGTGATTTTACGATCAATGCGTTGGGGATCAGCTTGAACGAAGAAGACTACGGGGAGTTGATCGATCCGTTCGGGGGCGTACGTGATCTGCGTATGCGCATGCTCCGCACCCCGCTCGACCCGGCCATCACCTTCTCGGACGACCCCCTGCGTATGATGCGGGCCATCCGGTTTGCCACGCAGCTCAACTTTGACATTGAGCCGGATACCTACGAGGCCATCAGCCGGATGAAAGACCGGATCGAAATCGTTTCCATGGAGCGCATTACCGACGAGCTTAACAAGATCATCCTGTCGCCGGTGCCTTCCTACGGGTTCAAACTGCTGTATCAGTGCGGGCTGCTGCACCACATTTTCCCGGAGATGATTGCCCTGCACGGGGTAGAAACCGTGGATGGACGGGGGCACAAGGATAACTTTTACCATACGCTGCAGGTACTGGACAATCTCTGCGAGTACTCCGACGACCTGTGGCTCCGCTGGGCGGCTCTGTTGCACGATATTGCCAAGCCCGCTACCAAGCGTTTTGATAAAAAAGCGGGCTGGACGTTTCATAACCACGAAGAGCTGGGTGCCCGCATGGTACCGGGGATTTTTCGAAAAATGAAGCTGCCGCTGAACGAGAAAATGCGGTTTGTGAAAAAACTAGTGCGGCTGCACCTGCGCCCGATTGTGCTCTCGAAGGAGGAAATCACCGACTCGGCCATGCGCCGTCTGCTGGTGGAAGCCGGTGAAGATCTGGAAGCCCTGATGAAACTTTGCCGGGCCGATATAACCTCCAAAAACCCGGAAAAAGTAAAGAAGTACCTGCGCAACTTCGACCTGGTGGAAAAGCGGCTGGTGGAGCTGGAAGAAAGGGACAAATTGCGCAACTTCCAGCCCGTAATCACGGGAGAAATTATCATGCAGACCTTTGATCTGAAACCCTCGCGGGAAATCGGCATGATCAAAGAAAGCATCCGGGAGGCGATTCTGGAAGGAATCATCTCGAATGAGTACGAGCCAGCTTACGCGTATATGGTAGAGGAAGGAAAGAAGCTGGGGTTGAACCCCGTTGCAGACTCCAAAGAAAAATCATAACCCTTGTTGATACCAACCCTATGGATAATACCCGTTTCAAACGATTCTTTGCTTCCCTGCTAACCATTCTGGGCATTGTAGGTATTCTTTTTGCCTGCGTCGGCTTTCTCTCCGACAAGCCCGTACTGGGTATGACCATCACCAAATGGGACTCCATCGTGCCTTTTCTGGTGGGGATTGTCTTCCTTATCTCGGGGGTAAACCTCGTGAGCCGCAGCTAGGCCGGGCGTACCAATGCCGCCCCGACGGTACATTCCAGACATCTTTTTTGCGCGCAATACCGGCCCTGCCATTCCAGCAGGGCCTGGCTGTCAAAGGCCGTATGTACCCGCATGCCCAGCTGCGCCCAGGATCGGGTGATCTGGTTTTTTTCGGCTGGGAGCTGTTCCAGCCAGCGGATGGCCCGGTCGAGGTACTGGGGTTGGTCGCGCAGGCGGGCCACGGCTACCATCAGGGGTACTGCGGCGTTGATGATCAATAGTTCGGCGGCGTCTTTGCCAAGCGTGGGTACTTTTGCGGCCGCCTCCTTGCCAAACTGGTAGTGCTTTTGCCAATAGTCAGACTGCGTCACCCGGAACATCCGGCTCAGATCGGCGGCGCTTTCCATAGAAGTGAGCGACGCAAACAACCCTGACTGCTGCTGTAGCAGTACGGCCCACTGCGCCAGACGAACCGTGGGGAAGCCGGCGGGACGCAAGCGCAGAAATTTCCATTCGTGCCCGCCCATTTGCCGGTCTTCCAGTCCGTACTTCCGGGCTAGAAAGGCGTATTCCTTTTGCAGGTGCTGCACGTAGCTATCCGGGGAGTCGGTAGGAATGAGCCCCGAAGTACCAAATAGTAGTGCTTCGATCTGGGGAAGAGAGGTGCGGTGTTTCTGAATAGTTTTTAGCGGTACAAGCTGCGATAGCCGCAGAAAGGCGGGCGTATTGAGCCGGAAGCCAAAGTGCTGGCCCAGCCACTGGTAGGCGGTTTCCTCCCAGTCACGGTTGTTGCTTTCCCACAGTTGCCGGATCCGCTCCGCCCGGGTATCGAGGCGTTCCAGAAGCACGCGGTCAAGCATGGTAATCTTAGACAGGCGGGCTATGTCCTGAAACTGCGCGGAGCAGGGTATTGCCTTATCTTTGCCCATCAGTTGCTCGTAGCGGGAGCGAACCCCCTCCGGCACCCGGGAATTGAGCACCAGAGTGGGGACAAACGTATTGTCCCGGCGGCGAACGGGCCGGTCGTCTTCCCACACCACGTGCAGAATCACACCCTCGTAGGCAGGATCGGTGGGGTGGTGGTGGCCTTCCCAGTCAGAAGACTTTACGTGCAGCTCTACCGATCCGGCCCACTCCATGCCATCAAGCAGGATCCGGGCTTCGGAAAAATCCGGCCCGGCGTCGGTATTGCGGTGGCCCGTTCGCAGGATTTGCAGGGTTTCGCCCGTTTCACTCCGCAGAGATACGCTACTGAAGTACTGGTAGCGCCACACAAAGCTCATAAAGTCTTCGTTCATTAATCAGGGTTTACAGGATAGTACTGATACAATTATAGCCAAAATCTTACAAAAACTCCCGCATTTCTTTCCTTACTTTGTAGGGTACTTGTTCAAAACCCGTTGTCCATGGTTCGTCTGATTTTTTCTTTCCTGTTCAAGCTTTTTCTCTATTTCCTAATTATTTCGGTGCTTTGGGTCATTGTGCTGAAAGTGGTCCCGGTATGGGTGACTCCGCACATGATCGGCCGGAAAATTGAGGCGGCCCGGGAGGGAGAAAAAACGAAGATTTACCACGATTGGGAGTCCTATGAGAATATTTCCAAAGAGGTGGCCCTGGCGGTGGTAGCTTCCGAAGACCAGAACTTTCCTACGCACTGGGGCTTTGATTTTGACGCCATGACTGATGCCCTGACTGAAAACCGCAAGCGGACCCGGGGCGCCAGTACCATTTCACAGCAAGTAGCCAAAAATGTATTTCTGTGGCATGGCCGCAGCTATATCCGCAAAGCGCTGGAAGCCTACTTTACCCTGCTCATTGAACTGATCTGGGGGAAAGAGCGGATTCTGGAAGTATATCTCAACGTAGCCGAAACCGGCAAAATGACCTTTGGCGTGGAGGCCGCTTCGCAACGCTTCTACGGGAAATCGGCCAAAAAACTGACGCGCCTGGAAGCCGCCCGCATTGCGGCGGTACTGCCCAACCCGATCCGTTTCTCAATCAAAAATCCTTCATCCTACGTAGTGGGAAGGGCTGGTAAAATATCGCGTCAGATGCGGGCGTTGGGCGGGCAGAGCTACATCGCCAATCTGTAAAGACAGCAGAAATTCAGAGTAGATAGCGGTGGCGTCTGGAAGTACGACGCCACCGCTGCTAATTTGCAGTATTGACCTAGGCGACCTTCCAGGGACCACGAATGGCCAGGGTCAGGCCGGGGCCCTGAATGTTGACAAAATAAATAGAACCATCGGGTGAGAATACCCCGCCCGCAAACTCCGATTCATAGCCTACGTTTTCGCCCAGTTTGTAAAGTTCCCCTTTGGCCGTTACTCCGACAATGAACGGATGCGGGTGGTCTTCGCACATGACCACATCGCCCCAGGGCGAAACGGTTAGGTTATCGCAGTTTTTGAGGATATCCCGGTCTTCCGACTCCACGAAGAGTTCGAGCTTACCGGGAGCTGATTTTTCGCCGGATTGCCCTTCGTACTGGCCGGGAATATACCGGAACACCTGACCCGCACTGATCGGCCCGCCATTGGTACAGGCAAAGTACACCTCGTTTTTTCCATACCACATACCTTCTCCTCGCGCAAAGCGGGCGGCCCCCTTTTCAAAACCCTGGTACCTGAGGTCATTTTTAGGCGACTCCACATTTTCCATGTCTACCCACTCTACATCAAACAGTTTGTTTTTGGGAAACGCGGGTGTTTGCAGCGTTTCCCAGTTGCGGGTATCCTGCGAGGGGTGGCCCATTATTTTCAGCGCCTGCAGCTTGCCGCCTTGCAGTAGTTTGCCTGGTTTGTTAGGTATGTAGCGATAAATGAGGCTGTCGCCGGCATCTTCGGTCAGGTATACAATGCCCGTTCGGGGATCAACGGCCACGGCTTCGTGGTTCATACGCCCCATGCCTTTGATCGGCATTGCCTTGTTTAATTTTACTTTGGTACTGGCGGCTACTTCAAAATTATAGCCGTGTTCCTGCTCGCAGAAATTCTCCGCAGTAGGTACCACAGTAGTTTCCTCGCAGGTAATCCAGGAGTTCCAGGGGGTTGGTCCACCGGCGCAGTTGCGGGCCGTGCCCGCCAGGCTGAGGTACTGGGTTTCTACCTTGCCCGAGGCATGATTGTATACCAGCGTCGTGGTGCCGCCCAGGTGGGGTTGTTGGCCACGTCCTGCGTCGTAAAGCAGGGCGGCATCAACCTGAGAGAAAAGCTCGTTGTTTTCGCCGAAAGCTCCGCCATTCTTCGGATCAGGGCTCATTTCATGGTTCCGGATGATAATCGTTTTTCCCCAGGGCCCCCGGAAAGTAGCCATGCCATCGGCGGCTCCGGGCACCAGCAGGCCGTCGCTCATACGGTCTCCTTTGCGGGAAATAATTTCGTACGAAAAGCCCTTGGGAAGGTTGAGGATGCCCTTCGGGTCGGGCAGCAACGGGCCATAGCCAGCGGGCGAATTGATCGGAAGCGTGCCGGCCTCGACGGGCGAATTTAAATACTGGTAAAAACCCAGGAAACCCAGGGAGGCACTGCCGGCCAGAGCCAGAAAATCGCGGCGGGAGGTTGAGGAATGCTTGTTCATGGTAAGGAAAGGCACAAAGTTTTAGAGAAAAATAGCAGGAATCAATCGTCCCGATATAGGGTAAATAAGAAATTTTATGGTTCTAAAGTACGGCATTGTCAGTTACCAATGAGAGCCAGGTAACCAAATATAACAGTTTGTTAACGTATCTAATCAGCTGGTTCTATACCTTAGAGAGAACCCTTTGCCCCTTATCTACTTCTGTGACTTATAGTGAGCCCGATAGGCCTTTTTAGGGTCAAGAATCCAAAAAAACGGCACTTTAATCCTCAAATCAGGAATGTTTTCGGGCTTTAAAGGCAGATTTTCCTTAATTTGCCAGAACATATACCTACTCTTAACAAACATAAAAACGCTGCTATGGCGAAGAAAACCAAGACTACTCTTTTGAAAAACCTGGATGGCCGCGTTCGTGTGGTCATTGAAAACGTTATTCCCGAAATCAACAAAGGCCGGTTTGCGGTGAAGGCTGTGCCCGGCGAAACCATACATGTAGAAGCCGATGTGTTTTGCGACGGCCACGACCACGTGGCCGCACGCCTGCAGTATAGGCATGAGTCTGAATCGACATGGTCTGAGGTAGGTATGTCGCTGATTGTCAACGATAGATACGAGGGCCGATTTACCGTAGACAAGCAGGGACATTATGTTTATACCATAGAGGGCTGGGTAGATCATATTGAAACCTGGCAGCACGATACAGAGTTGAAGATCAAAGACGGTCAGCGGGTACCACTGGAACTGATCATTGGTGCGCAGTATCTTGAAGGAATGCTGGATAGGGCCAGCGCCGAAGACCGGCCCAAAATAGAGGCGGCCGCCCAGATAATGCGCGACCCCAACAACCATGAGCAGGCCTGCTACCTGGCCATGAGCCAGCAAATGACAGAATGGCTCCATCGCTACCCGGAACGTACCTTCCCGACCCGGTACATTGAACTGCCCCTGTTTGTAGACCGGGCCAAGGCCGGATTCAGCGCCTGGTACTCGATGTTTCCGCGCTCGGCCTCCCCAACACCCGGTGAGCACGGCACCTTCCGCGATCAGATCAACCTTCTGCCGCGCGTTGCCGATCTGGGCTTTGATGTGTTGTACGTTCCGCCGATTCATCCTATCGGGCATCAGTTTCGGAAAGGTAAAAACAATGTAGTCACTTCTCAGCCCGGCGAGCCTGGGGTACCCTACGCCATTGGCAGCGAGCTTGGTGGCCACGACGCCATCAATCCCGATTTGGGAACGCTCGATGATTTCAAGGCGTTGGTAGCGGCGGCCAAAGAGTACGGGATGGAAGTAGCTATGGACCTGGCCATACAGTGTTCTCCTGATCACCCCTGGGTCAAAGAGCACCCCGAATGGTTTAAGATCCGGCCAGACGGTAGCATTCAGTACGCCGAAAACCCACCCAAGAAATACCAGGATATATACCCCATCAATTTCGAAAGTGAGAATTGGGAGGAGCTGTGGCTCGAAATGCGGCGTATCCTGATGCTGTGGGCAGAATGGGGCATACGGCTGATCCGCGTAGACAACCCGCACACCAAGGCATTTAGTTTCTGGGAGTGGGTCATTGCCGAAGTACGGCGCGAATACCCCGATATGATATTCCTTTCCGAGGCATTTACGCGGCCCAAGGTCATGATGCAACTGGCTAAGGTGGGCTTCTCGCAGTCGTATACCTACTATACCTGGCGTACCAGCAAGTGGGAACTCGAAACCTATCTTACTGAACTGACGCAGACGGACATGAAGTACTACTTTCGTCCCAATTTCTGGCCCAACACTCACGATATCAACCCCTACCAGTTACAGAGCGGTAATGAGGCCTTGTTTCTGGTTCGCTATTTTATGGCGGCTACGCTTTCATCCAACTACGGTATATTCGGGCCGACCTACGAATTTATGGTGCACGAGGCGTACCCCGGCAAAGAGGAGTACCTCAACTCAGAGAAATACGAAATCAAACACTGGGACTGGCACCACGAAACCAAGCTGACCTACATGATCCGGATCGTGAATCGGCTTCGCCGCGAAAATTCGGCCCTGCAGCAGACGAACAATCTCCGGTTTTGCACCATTGAGAATCCCAATATGATAGCCTATATCAAGACGCATTCCAATGGCAACCGTATTTTGTGCGTAGTGAACCTGGATGGATTCAACACTCAGATTGGCTGGGTAAACGTACCCCTGGATACAATCAATAAAGTGGAGGGTGAACCTTACCGGGTACATGATCTTATTACCGGGGCTTCCTATACCTGGACCGGTTCTAGCAACTATGTAGAGCTGAACCCTACCACGTTGCCTGTTCACCTGTTCAGGATTGAAGATATTCACTAGACAGGAAGTACAGCCAATTGATTTTACCGGGGCGGGTACGTCATTTCCCGCCCCGTTTTTACGAATAGTTTACCGAGTACCCTGGCCGCGCTTTCAATCACCCTCACTCCCGCAATTATCAGGATATTTCTGATCTGTGGGGGACAAAAAAAATGTACATGAAAAAAGAATTTTTACTCCTTGTAGTGGCAGTAGGCTTATCCGGGTTGAGCCTGGCGCAAACGCTTACGCAAAAGCAGAAAGAAAAAGCTGCCCGGATTCACGAGCAGGCCCTGACCATCGACACGCACGCCGACGTGCCGATCAATATGATGAAGGAAGGTTTTGACGTGGCCGAAGAGCATTCCTACGAGCAGGATGGTACGCAGATTGACTTTCCTCGCATGAAAAAGGGAGGAATGGACGCTATGTTTTTTGCCGTGTACCTGGGGCAGGGCAAGCGTTCCCCCGAGGCGACGGCAGAGGCGAAGCAGAAAGCACTCGCGATCTTTGATAAAATTCACACGGCCGTGCGGGAAAATCCCGACGTGGCCGGCATTGCTACCACCGCGGCGGATGCCTACCGTTTGCAGAAAGAAGGCAAGCGGGCTGTGTTTTTTGGCATGGAAAACGGCTGGCCCGTGGGTAACGATCTGGCCAACCTGAAACAATTCTACGACCTGGGGCTGCGCTACATCACGCTGTCGCACTCGGCCAACAACGACATCTGCGACTCGTCTACTGAACCGGACGGCCCGGAGTACAACGGACTCAGTCCTTTTGGGGAAAAGGTAGTGCAGGAAATGAACCGGCTGGGTATCATGGTTGATATTTCGCACGTGTCAGACTCTACGTTTTACGACGTCATGCGCCTTACCAAAGCACCGGCTATTGCGTCGCACTCGTCGAGCCGCGCGCTCTGCGATCACCCTCGTAACATGACCGACGACATGATCAAAGCCCTGGCCCGGAACGGCGGGGTTATTCAGATCAATTTCGTGCCGGATTTTCTGCGTAAAGCGCCTTATGAGCAGGAAGTTTCAATGAAGGCCATGCGGCTGAAAATGCGGCAGGTGGAGCTTTCGGAGGAGGATAAACAAGCCCTGCGGGAAGAAATGAAGGCTATGCGCGACAAGTACGCGCAATATCTTCCTACTGTGAGCACGGCCGTTGACCACATCGAGCATGTCATCAAGCTGGTAGGAGTAGACCACGTAGGCATCGGCATGGACCTGGACGGCGGAGGACTGGTACAGGGCTGTCGCGACGTGTCGGAGATTGGGAGTATTACCGAAGAACTGGTGCGGCGGGGATATTCTGCCAAGGATATACAAAAAATATGGGGCGGAAATATCCTGCGGGTACTTACCGAAGTGGAGAAGGCCGCCCGGAAGATATAGACTGTCTGTAAGGACATTGCGGCTATATAGCAGCCAGGAAGGCAGGTGGGGGCGGTTGCAGGAATGCTATTTGAGGAAAGCCTGGGTAATGGGCAAAGTCCTGACCCATTGCCGGGCATTAATCACGAATCAACTAAACCAAACTATGTCATTGCTACGATCACATACCCCTGATTCTTTACTGGTATCCGAAGAGCAACTGCTGGATTATCTCCAAAAGTGCCGTTGGTTTGCGGGAAAAGCCCGTCAGGTAGCTTCCTGTGGTATAAGCCATCAGATACCCTTTGGAGAAGACGCGTTCTGGATCGTAGAGGTAGGCTATTCGGAAGGAGATACGGAGTTCTACCAGTTGCCAGTAGCCCACGTAGAAAAGCTGCCTCCCAACAGTACCGGACAGACCCTGATCAGCCAACTTGACGATGGTACTATCCTGGTGGATGCCATCTATACCGAATCCTTCCGGAAGGAGCTATACACCCGCATTTTCGAAGAGAAAACCAGTAGCCCGGAATCTGAGCTACGGTTCAGAAGAGGAAAAGGGCTACTAACGGAAGACAGCCCCGACCGGGTGTCGAGTCGGGTACTGCCGGTTGATTCCAGTAATTCGGCCCTTATTTTTGGAAATAATTACTTCTTTAAACTCTACCGCAAACTTTTTCAACTCACCAACCCGGAAGTCGAAATGGTGGAGTTTATCACCGAGAATTCTAATTTTCGCCAGATACCCGCATTCTGTGGCAGTATTACCTGGCGGCAGGCCAGCGAAACGGATATCACCCTGGGGATGATGCAGCGGAAGGTAGAAGCCAACAAAGACAACTGGAGCCTGACCGGCGACTACCTCAATGATTTCCTGTATGCCGTCCCCAACCGGGTATTTACCATTCGGGAGGAGGTGTTTGAGCAGGTAGCGCTGCTGGGAAAACGCACCGGTGAAATGCACCTGGCGCTGTACAGTCCGCAGGCGAGCGATGCCTTCGCGCCCGAGCCCTTTACTGATGTATACCGCCGGTTTTTGCGTCAACGACTGACGCACCTGCTCGACAGCCGGTATAGTCTCCTGATCGATAAATACCTGCTGCTCGACCCTCCTACTCAGAGCCTTGCCTGGAAGTTTATGGAATCCAAAGAGCTGATCGACGAGTTTTCCAACGAGCTGCTCAATCAACCCCTCGATTCGCTGCGCATTCGTATACACGGCGACTACCACCTGGGGCAGGTACTCAGCGCCGACAACGATTTTATCCTCATAGATTTTGAAGGAGAGCCGGAGGCCAGTATTCAGGATCGAAAAATAAAACACTCCCCGCTGAAAGACGTAGCCGGGATGGTCAGAAGCTACCACTACGCGGTGTCATCCAAGGTTTTTAACAGCGTTGAGACCCAAAACATCAGTCCCGAAAAACTTCTGAAAGTAACCGACCGCTGGTACAAGCTCATGAAAGATACCTACGTGGATGCGTATATGGATGCTATTGGCTGGCCCCATCCTTTGTTTAAAGATCAGAATGAAATAAACGCGCTGATGCTCTACTACCTGCTGGAAAAGGCGGTGTACGAGTTGGGCTACGAACTAAGTTACCGCCCCGATTGGGTCAAAATTCCCCTGAAAGGAATTGTGGATGTGATTCAGGAAGTAGAAAAATTGCACGGATAGATGTTCCTAAATTGGTCTTGGATTAAAAAGATGATTACTTTGGTAATTGATTAAGTACAACTTGTTATTATAAGTATACAATATGGCTAAGAAAACTTCGAAGAAAGATACAGAAACGAAAACAGAAACTCCGGTAAAAAAGGCGAAGACCCCTACTGCTCCGGACGAGTCCACTACTTTAAACCCGGTCGAAAGTGTCAGTCGCTTTTCCGAATTTGACATATTCCTGTTCAAGGAAGGAAAGCACTTCAAGCTTTACGATAAGCTGGGCTCCCACGTAATGGAATACAAGGGCGTAGTAGGTACTTACTTTGCCGTATGGGCTCCTAACGCGCATTCGGTTTCCGTGATGGGTAATTTCAACGGCTGGAACCGAGAGGGGCATCCACTGATGCCTCGCTGGGACGGCTCCGGCATCTGGGAAGGCTGGATTCCCAACATTGGCCGGGGAGAGGTATACAAGTACTTCATCCGCTCTACCAACGGGCAGCATCTCGAAAAATCTGACCCGTTTGCCTTTTGGTGCGAAATCGGCCCCAAAACAGCCTCCATCGTGTGGGATACCTGGTATGAGTGGAGTGACACCCAATGGATGGAAGACCGCAAGGAAAAGAACAAGCTCAACGCGCCCATTTCGGTCTACGAAATGCATCTGGCTTCGTGGCGCCGCGATCCGTCCGAACCGGAGCGCATTCTGACCTACCACGAAATTGCCGATGCGCTGATCCCCTATCTGAAAGAGATGGGCTTTACGCACGTGGAGTTTATGCCCGTTATGGAGCATCCCTACTCCCCTTCGTGGGGGTATCAAATTACGGGGTATTTTTCCGTAGCGGCCCGGATGGGTACTCCTCAGGAGCTTATGTACCTGATCGATCAGCTGCATGCGGCGGGTATCGGGGTGTATATGGACTGGGTGCCTTCGCACTTTCCCGGCGATGCCCACGGCCTCTTCCGGTTTGATGGTTCGGCGCTGTACGAGCACGAAGACCCCCGCAAAGGGTACCATCCCGACTGGAAAAGCTATATTTTCAACTATGGTCGTAATGAAGTCCGCTCGTTTCTGATCAGCAACGCGCTATTCTGGCTCGACCGCTACCATGCCGACGGCCTGCGGGTAGACGCCGTGGCGTCTATGCTCTACCTGGATTATTCCCGTAAGCACGGCGAGTGGATTCCCAATGAGTTTGGCGGGCGAGAAAACCTGGAAGCGATTTCCCTGCTGCGCGAAATGAACGAGGCCGCCTACAAGGCATTCCCCGACGTGCAGACCATCGCCGAAGAGTCAACGGCCTTCCCGGGCGTGTCCCGTCCGGTATTTGTGGGGGGGCTTGGCTTTGGCATGAAGTGGATGATGGGCTGGATGAACGACACCCTCAAATACTTCGAAAAAGATCCGTCGTTCCGGAAGTGGCATCAGGATCAGTTGACATTCAGTCTGGTGTATGCTTTCTCTGAAAACTTCATGCTGCCGTTTTCGCATGATGAGGTAGTATACGGTAAGGGCTCCATGATCAACAAAATGCCCGGCGACGAATGGCAGCGGGCCGCCAATCTGCGCCTGCTGTATGGGTATATGTTTACACACCCCGGCACAAAGCTGATCTTTATGGGCAGTGAATTTGGCCAAACCTCCGAATGGAACTTTGAGAAAAGCCTTGACTGGCACCTGCTCGAACAAACCACCCATAGTGGTATTCAGAACTGCGTAAAAGCCCTCAATGAGCTCTATAAGTCAGAACCGGCCTTGTACGAGCATAGCTTCTCCCCCGAGGGCTTTGAATGGATCGACACGCAGGATCGGGAGAATTCGGTAGTCATATATGCCCGTAAGGGGCTTAAACCCGACAATAGCCTAGTCGTCATTCTCAATCTCACGCCCATTCCCCGCAGTGGCTATCGGGTAGGGGTACTGTCGGATGGCAGCTGGGCAGAAGTCTTCAACAGCGATAGCGAGCAGTTTGGCGGTAGCGGCAAGATCAACGCCGAAGCCGTTTTGAGCGACAATAAGCAATGGCACGGCCGGCCTCAATCGGTGCAACTGGATCTGCCTCCGCTTGGCGTAGTGATCCTCAAAAAAGTATAAATAAAGAAGAGAAGGCTGGTTGTCAAATACCGGCCTTCTTTTTTGGCGCTTTTTCCTACCTTTGCGCTGCTTTACAGATTCCATAAGATTGTCATGAAAAAAGTACTATTTGCCGTACTGATGCTTTTCATCAGTACACTATGGGCCAACGCCCAGCGGATTTCACGCGTGGAGTCCGGGCTGGATGTGGGCGCCAGCTTTGGTGAGGGGCAGTGGGCCCCTTCCTTTCTTTACTACCAGGCCCTGCACCCGGCCAAGGCTCCGTGGCTGGAAATAAATGGTGGTTTCAGGGTTTGG
>CATMVR010000043.1 GCA_950075905.1 uncultured Persicitalea sp.
CGAGGAAGTACAGTGGAGCTACGAACTGACTGGCAACCGGCTCACGATTATACCGCTTTGTTTTGAGGGGTGTACCTACACCTACCGGCGAATGTAGCGTAGACTACCTGGTAGGGCGTCCAAGCAAAATTGGCCTATAAATAATTTGCTGATTATTTATAGGCCAAACATGTATAAGTAGTAATAACTCGCAAACTACCAGCGGGTAGCTACTTATTACGTTTCATTTCCGAGCGGCGCATGGGCATGGTGTCGATCAGCTCAAAGAGCTTCTGTGCCATTACGGGCTGTGTGCTGCTGAGTTTTACTCCCCCGTCTTTTCCGATCAGCCATACACCAAACTTGTCCAGATCGTGTTTGAAGCGCCGGTTTAGGAAGTTCTTATCCTCAGGGCTCATAGATGGCCTCACACATTCTACCACCACCATGTCGCGATCTTTGACTCCCGCCGTCTGCTGCGACAGCGTTTGCAACTGCTGCTGCATTGGCCTGGCACCATCAACGGGAGCATACACCACTACTACCCGGTTTTTCCAGGTCAGGCGTTCCAGTTTTTCCCACAGGGGCGTTTCGGCTACGGTGGCCAGCAGCATGGGAACCAGCAGTAGGGAGTAAAGTAGCGTATGCATGGTCGTATCGGGTTAGTCAAACAAGTTTTCAGTCCGGTCCAGCATCAGGATCGAAGCCTGTGGTACTATAACGTACTTTTCGCCGTCGTATTCCAGCTCAATGGCGTTTCGTTGCAGGTAAATGGCCAGATCGCCCTCCCTGGCCTGCAAGGGCATGTACTTTACTTTTTCTTCGGTTTCTTTCCAGGGCTCTTCTTCTACGGCCGCCGGAATAGGGTAGCCCGGCCCTACCTTGATCACGTAACCCGTCTGTACCTGCTCGCGTTCGGTGACGGTAGGCGGCAGGTACAGGCCGCTGTGCGTACGGTCGTTGGGGCTCTTGGGTTTGATCAGTACGCGGTCTCCTACCACAATCAGGCTTCTCAATCGGTTGTCAGAGGTTATTTCAAGCATGTTAGGTTTATAGCTGTTAGGTTGTTAGGTCGTTAGCTTTTAGCTTTTTAGCGAATCAGGCAATTAGCTTTTAGGACTTTTATTGTAATAAATCAGTCAGCAGATATTGACGATAGTTCTTAAAAGTACTCCCTAAAAAAGCTGACCGCCGACTGCTGATTGCCGAAAGCTTGCTTAAAAAATGTCAAATTGTCAGAATCGGAAGTAGTTTTCTTAAAACCTACTAGCTAAAAACCTAACCCCTGGCTACCTACTTTAAAACTGAAAATAGATGAATTGGTTGGATGTGAAGACGCCGAAGAAGTAGATGACAAGGCAAAGGAAAATAAACAGGGAATAAAACAAGACTGTGTTTCGGGTCGGGATTTTGAGGAAATAGTGCTCCTTCACCAGCAGCAGAACGATCAGGAACACGCAAAACCACATTTCTACGGTGTTAAGGGGCGAGCGGACGGTTTCGTCCCAGGAGAGCGTAAATATATTGCGCAAGATGTCGAAAGAACGCCTTACCGGGGCTTTATCATTCCGGAAAAATACCCAGGTAAGCGCTACGAGAGAAAAGGTAAACACCAGATTGAACCCATAGACCAGGGCGTTTTGCGGCAGGGTAATGCCCGCCTTTTTTAGCCATTTATCCCGCACATTGGCCATGACCAGAAACATTCCGTGCAGACTTCCCCAGATCATGTAGTTCCAGCTGGCGCCGTGCCACAGACCACTCACCAGAAACACCGTGAAAAGATTGAAATAGCGCCGGAGCTCGCCTTTGCGGTTGCCGCCCAGCGGAATGTACAGGTAGTCTCTAAACCAGGTGGAAAGCGAGATGTGCCAGCGTGCCCAGAACTCAGTTATGGATGTGGCCTCGTACGGTCGCCGGAAGTTTTCCATCAGCGTAAAACCCATGACCCGCGCCGCGCCAATAGCAATATCCGAATAGCCCGAAAAATCGCAGTAGATCCGGAACGTAAAAAACAGCGTGGCCACCAGCATGGTGAGGCCATTTTGCTCGTAGGGGTTGTCGTAGGCGTAGTCGATCATCAAAGCCAGGCGGTCGCCGATCACCACTTTTTTGAACATCCCGAAAGCCATTTGCATGAGTCCGGCTTTTACATTTTCAAAATCGTACTTGAAGTACGAGTGAAACTGGAAGAGCATGTTTTGCGGCCGCTCGATGGGCCCGGCCACTAGCTGCGGGTAAAACATCACGTACAGGGCGTAAATACCAAAATGGTGCTCGGCTTTCTGGTTGCCCCGGTATACCTCAATGGTGTAGCTCATGGCCTGAAAGGTGTGGAATGACAAACCGATGGGCAGCAGCACCTGCCCCGCGCCGTTGGTCATCCATTCGGCAATGCGCTGCGGCACGAGTCCGCCCAGGGGGGGGATTGCCGGGCCCAGGTCCACAAGGCCAAGCAGGTGATTGACTGAATCGCTAAAAAAATCGTAGTACTTGAAAAACGCCAGAATACCGATGTTGGAGATCAGACTGATGACGAGCAGGAGCTTCCGTTTGCCGGGGTCGTGGGTTTTCTCGATCCAGAGCCCGGCGATGTAGTCGATGATAATGGTGCCAAACAGGATGAGAATATACACCGGCTTGAACACCATGTAAAAATAACAGCTTGCCGCCAGCAGCAGCACCCAGCGCCCCCGCCACGACAGACTGAAATAGGCTACCGTAACAACGATAAAAAAAATGATGAATTGGAGGGAGTTAAACAGCATCAGCTCGGACGGACTCGCGGTTAACGATTTCTTCTTTTATGATGAATAAAGGGCGCCCTTTGGACTGAAAGAATATCCTGAGTACGTACTCGCCGATAATACCCAGCGCCAGCAACTGCACGCCGCTAAACAGGATGATGACAAACAGCAGAGCCGTAAAACCCTCGATTACCTCGGTGAAAAAGAATTTTTTGATCACTACGGTAATAAAATAAACGAGTGAAATCAGGATAGCCACCGCGCCGGTGCGGGCCATGAATTTGATCGGAAACTCACTAAAATTGAATATTCCGTTGTACGCCAGTTTGAAAAGAAGCTTGAAGGAATACTTTGACTCACCAGCTACGCGTTCATCCCGCTCGTATTCAAGCCCTTTCTGATTGAACCCCACCCACGAGCGCATGCCGCGCAGGTAGCGACTTTCCTCGGGCATCTGAATGAGTACATCGGCCACCCGGCGGCTGATGAGGGCAAAATCGCCGCTATCGAGCGGGATTTCGACGTAGGAAATGGATTTGAGCAGGCGGTAAAAAAGGTAGTAGCCGGTTTTCTTAAAGGCGTTTTCCTTGCGCTTGCGCCGAACGGCGTACACTACGTCGTTTCCTTCCTTGAACTCTTTATAAAACTCCGGGAGTAGCTCGGGGGGATCCTGCAGGTCGCCGTCGATGATGAAAAGAGCTTCGCTACCCCGGGCCGAGGCAATACCCGCCGTGAGGGCCAGCTGATGCCCGTGGTTGCGCGAAAGGAACACGCAGTGGTAGCGGGGGTCGAGCAGGGCGAGCTGCCGCATGAGCAGAGGGGTGTTGTCGCGGCTTCCGTCGTCTACCAGTACTACTTCAATGGAAAGATCCAGGCTGTCCATCAGGGCATTGAGCCGCCTTACCAGATGCGGAAATGAATCCGTTTCGTTGTAAAGGGGGGCTACTATGGATATTTGGGGAGTAGTTTTCAAATCGTGTTATGGCTGACTTTGCCGACAAAAATAGTATTCCGTTACGTAAGTTCCAGCTGAATCCCAAATCAGGGCAAGGTTATCTTTCCACCCAGGCCCGACTCAGTACCCGAGCGATTGCGTATGAGTATGCCCCAGTCGTAGGTACCGGCAGGAACTGCCGCGTAGGGTATGCGCCCTTCCAGTCCCTCATCGTACCGTATCAATATATTTCGGCCCGAGTACAGGCGCTGGTTCAGCTTTATCACATATAATTCATTATTCCTTCTCAGGAAGGCAAAGGCGCCCGTGTCATATCCGCCCGGGACCTCGGCAAAGGGACCGATAAAATACAGTTCTTCCGGTTCGAGATCGAGGTGAAACAGCTTTTTACCCAAGGGCTTTTGGACTGTTTTCATTTCCTCAAACATAGGCTGGTACTCAGTAGGGTAGTGGTAGATGCCGCGTTGCGTCATAAACTGCATCAGTGAATCGACATAAACTGCCGCTGGAGAACCGGCCTGATGGCCTAGCCCGAAACCATGGTGTTGCTGATTGTAGGCATTGACCAGCAAAAATTTGCGGCGTTCGGAAACAGCCGGCCCGTAGTGGATGAGCGACAGGAGCCAGATCATCACGCTCATCACAATGCCTACCCGAAAGGCTCTTACCCGTAGCACCACATCGGTGCTCGAAAGAAACGACAGGTAGCTGATGATCAGAAACAGCGCCGGGTAGATTTTGTAATTACTCACCACCATCACAAAGAAGCCGAAGCGTGGGCGCAGCAGGCCGATCACGGCGGCATTGGATAGCAGAAAGAGCATCACCCCCAGGGAAAAGTAGCCTAGTTGCTCGTAGCCAGGGCGCAGTTGGTAGCGTGTTATCCAGGAGGGCAGGTTCGTAGATTTCCGGAAAGTATTCCGCAACCACGGGAAGAGCAGGTTTAGAAACCAGAGCGCTACCCACACCATGACGAGCATAGCGGCAAGGATGGGAAGGGCGGTACGTACCTGAATGGCCCGGTCGGGAGCAAAGTCGAAGAGTCCGCCCAGGAATGCAAAGAAGCCCAGAAATGACAAATGGGGATTTTGCAGGAAAAAGTCAATACTCGACTCGTTGCCCTGCGTGCTCATTCCCGAAAAATAGAGCGCAATAGCGGTGGCCCCGCTCACACACCAGATGACCAGCATGCGGTAGCGGGTTTGAAACAGCAGCACGGCCGCACCGCCTACCCATACGAAGATACCGTTGCTCATGGCAAAATTGGCGCAGAAACCCGCGAGTATCGCCAGTCCGAATCTACCCCAGCCTGCTTCGGATCGAGCCAGTAAAAACATGGAGAGGCACACAAAAAATACTACCGGCTGGTGCTGAAGACTGCATATTGACCACAGGAAAATCAGGTAGTACTGCAGCTGAAAGAGCAGGTACGGCACCGGTAGAAAAAGATAGGCCGGAAGGCCGGTAGAGCGGAAGGATTTCCAGAGGAGCAGCAGCGTGCCGAACGTAAAAAAGATGCCCGCCAGTTGCAGAAAAACAAAGTTGAGTTTGCCCGTGAGGGCATAGTAACCCGCCGTAAGCGCTTTGCCAAACACCATTCGGTGCTCGTTGTTGGGCTGAAATAACAGGCGGAGTTTTTCCGAAAAGCTGTCGCTGAGTATCCATCCCCGGAGAAAATCTGGAAACGGGTCGAAGTCATCGAACCAGGGCGCATTGACCGAGTAGCGCCAGGTCACAAACCCGAAAAACAGCACGGGAAACAGTCCGGCAATCCAGAGCAGTCGGTTACGGGTTAGATTCATTGGTTGTGGTTTTGTCCTCAATCATATAAATAGCCTTTTTGCCGTAGTAGCCGGCCATTAGCTTGTTCCACCAGTGGTCTTTGTTGTCTTTGATGTCGTCGACAAAAAGCGATTGCGGTCTGGTTTGAATGGCGGGCAGGTATACTACGGGGCCGGTGGAGTTCTCGATCAGCGCGTAGCGCTGGTACAATTCTGCGTTATAGGCGGCGGCTTTGCCCCCCAGCCAGTCCGTGTAGATCATACGGACGTTGGAGTTTCGATAAAAGGCGACAGCCGTCCAGACGCCCAGCGTGGCTGCCACCACGAGCAGCAGTGGTCTGGGTGGAACCGGTAGCGAAAAGCGCTGGCTGAGTGTTTCGAAAAGCACCCCCGTGGTATAAAACCATCCTACCAGAAAAAACAGGTACACGCAGTTGATTTCCCGCGCGGTGGGATCGATGCCGATGCCGTAGTAGGAAGTAAAAAGCTGGGCGGACACGACGCCAATGTACAGGATTGCGACGTACCAGAGTGGAACGGCAAAGTACCTTCGCGCCTGTGGGGTGATCCGGGACAGAACAACAAACCAAACCAGCGTGAAAAGTAGAAGGGGGGTGCTGGTAAGCCAGCCAATGCTCAGCTGGGCTAGTTTCCGAAAGGCATTCAGGATCGACTGCGGGATATTACCCCCCAGCGGGTTGCCGCCGAGGCGCACCGTGAGGCCGGGGGCCGAAAAGTACAGGTAGGAGCCAATGCCCGCTGCTACCAGGAGGCCGAGCATCAGACCGTCTACTTTTTGGTGAAACAGCAGGCGGTAGCCCCAGTACCCCGCCAGCAGGAGCAGGATGGTGAGCAGGTTGGTTTCGCTGCTGCCAATGACGGCAAAGATCAGAAATCCCGCAAAAATGCCGGTCAACACCCGCATCCGTGGCGTTTCGAGGCGGTACCAACGCAGCACTACCACTACCCAGCAAAACGTAAGGGTACTGGGTAAGGTGTAGGTGACAAAGGAGGCCATCCAGTAAAATGCTTCGGCAATGCTGGCTAGCCGCAAAATGTACAGAAAGAAAACTACCCCTGCAAAACCCAGGTGCGCCCGTGCCGAAAGCGTAGGCGTCAGCTGCCTGACCAGCAGGTAGAGCGAGCCCACCAGACCGAAGAGCAGCAGGATGGGCAGTACCTTGAAACCCGCGATGGAGTGAAACAGCAGTGGATTGGAGTGGTTGAGCAGGATGCCGAAGTACCGCCCGGTCCAGCCGGTGTAGTAGTAATGCATGGCTTCCAGCCAGCCAAACTTGAAAACGGTGTCGATATACCCGTAATCGTCGGCGGCTGAGGGGTGGTTGTAAAAAGACAACGCCACCAGGGGTACCAGCACACTGGTCAGAAGGGCGATGTTGATGCCATTGCCTATCGTTCTATATGTCCTGAAAAGGTTATTCATGGACCACTTTTTCAATAATGTAGCGCGGCCGGGCCTTTACTTCTTCGTAAATTTTCCCAATGTATTCGCCAATTAGACCCAGGGCCATCATGTTGAAGCCACTAAAAAAAGTAAGGGGCAGGAGGGTGGAGGTCCAGCCGGGAACTGTCATGCCCACCAGGTAGCTGACCACTATGTACCCAATGATGGCCATGGCCATCACGAAGTTAATAAAGCCAAAGTAAAGTACCATCCGCATGGGGAAGGTTGAGAAGGATGTAATGCCATTCCAGGCAAAGAGCAGCATTTTGCTCAGTGGGTACTTGGTTTCACCCGCCAGCCGTTCGAGACGCTTGTAGTATACCTTGTCGCTCCTGAACCCGATCAGCGGCACAATTCCCCGCAGAAACAGGTTGATTTCCCGAAAATTACCCAACTCCTGCAATATACGCCGGTCCATCAGCCGGAAGTCCGCGTGGTTGAACACCACGGGTACCTTCATTTTTTGCATCAACCCGTAGAACCCTTCCGCCGTGAAGCGCTTGAACCAGCTATCGGAAGTACGGTCGTTACGTACGCCGTATACAATCATGGCTCCCTCACGGTGTTTTTCGATCATGGCGGTCATGGCGTGGATATCGTCCTGTAGGTCGGCGTCGAGCGTGATAAAGCAGTCGAACTCCTCGACGTGGTGTTCCAGACCGGCCAGAATAGCGCTCTGATGCCCGAAATTGCGCGATAGCTTAACGCCGATGATGCTGGAATCAGCTCTGGCAATGTCCTCGATGATCTCCCAGGTACGATCCCGGCTGCCGTCGTTGACAAGGCATATTTTGCTGTCGGGGCTGATGAGGCCCTGACTCTTCAAATCCGAATAGTACTGCTTCAGCGTTTCGTAGGTATGATGTAAGATCGCCTCTTCGTTGTAGCAGGGTATTACGAGCAGCAAGCGTGCTGAATCCATAGACCTAGTGATGTTAGTGTGGCAAAAATAACAGGAATTGGGAATAACTGGTAAGGTAATTACGAAGTAACCTTTATTCGTCGGGTTGGGGTTGTTCGATGGGAGCAAACTTTCAGCCGGGTATTTTCTGCCTTCTGAGCAGGATGGGGTAGGCCAGTACAGCCAGCAGAATGACCAGTGTGCCGAGGTAAAAACCGGTCGTCATCCGCTCTCTTTCCCCAAAAATGAGAAAAGCCAGCGCAATACCATACACGGGTTCGAGGTTGACGGTCAGGTTGACCATGTAGGCCGAAAACTCCCGCATGAGCTGCGTGCCCATAGAGTAAGCGTAGACGGTACATACCCAGGCCAATATCAGAATCCAGGGCCAGTCGCTGGCCTGCGGCCAGAGGGGTAGGTCACCGTTGAAATTATATTTCTGAAAAATGACCACAATAACCAGCGAGCAGGCGCTGGCACCGATCATCTCGTAAAAAGTAATGACAAAGGCGTCGTGCTTTTTTACAAAGTGGCTGTTGGCTACGGTAAAAAGAGCCGCCAGAAAAGCCGACCCCACGGCCAGCAGCAAGCCCAGGGCGTGGTCAAACTCAAACCGGAAGACAATGTAGAGCCCGGCCACGGCCACCAGTCCCAGCACCACTTCCAGCGGGCGCACGCGTTGCCGGGTGTAAAGCGGCTCTACCAGGCTGGTCCATAGGGAGGTGGTAGACATGCCCGCCAGGCAGACCGAAGCCGTTGAGATACGCGCCGAGGCAAAAAAGAGGATCCAGTGCGTAGCAAGCAGGAAACCTACCAGCATCAGTAGTACGGCCTGCCGCTTTCCAACCCGGAAGCTTTTTTTCTGAAAGTACACCACTACGGCCAGCCCCAGGGCGGCAAAAGCGGTTCGGTACAGCACGAGTGCTGTGGGCGCTACCGACACCAGCAGGCCCAGTATGGCCGTGAAGCCCCAGATCAGCACCAGGAAGTGCAGCTGCAAGTAAGAACTGAGCCGGGGGGTAGCACTCATCGGGGCAACGTTTTGAATAAGCCTATCCCTACTACGGAGAAAATAATATTGGGTAGCCATACGGCCAGCAGGGTATTGATATTGCCCGACTCCGCCACCCCCTTGGAAAGTAGAAAAAACAGGATGTAAATAAACGCCAGGGCAAACCCGAGCGCAATCTGCAGCCCCACTCCCCGGCGGCTTTTCCGGGCCGACACAATCACCCCAATGGCCGTGAGAATGAGGATGGCAAAGGGCTGGGTAAACCGGGTGTACTTTTCAATGAGGTACACCTCCAGACCATCTGAGCCCCGGCTTCGCAGCAGCTCGATGTAGTCGTTTAGCTCGGGTAGAGTAAAGGTTTCGAACAGGTTGTAATCGCTCTCAAAGTCTTTAGGCCGCAGATTGATGGTCGTATCCAGCGAAGTACCAAAGGACAGTGACTCCCGCAGGCTGTCCAGGGAACGGATGCGATACTCTTCCAGGCGCCATTTGTTTGTTTCGGGCTGCCACACGATGCGGTCGGCGGTTAGTTTTTCCTCCAATTTGTTGCCCACCAGGGTTTCAAGGGTAAACTTGTTGCCGGTTTTGGTGGCTACGTTGTAGCTTTCGAGGTAGGCATACACGTTGGGTGCTACCTTGATGTGCACATTGCGGCCGTCAAAGTAAAACTCATCCTTGACGTAAGTCCGCTCAAATTCATTCCGGATTTTATTGGCCCTGGGCAGTACCCATCCTACCAGCAAAAACATCACGATGCCCAGTACCGTAGCACCCATGAAGTAGGGCAGCAGCAGGCGGCCAAAGCTGATGCCGCTGCTGAGCATGGCTACTATTTCGGTACGGGCGGCAATACGTGAGGTGAAAAATACCGTGGCGATGAACACCATCAGTGGACTGATGTAGTTGATCCAGTAGGGGATGAGATTGAGATAATACTGGAACAAAATTGCCGAACCGGGTGCCTGCCTCTTGATAAAGTCGTCGACCTTTTCCGTGTAGTCAATCATACAGATAATGAGTACAATGACAAACGCCACGAAGAGGTAGGTAATAAGAAAATTTTTGAGGATGTAGCGATCCAGTATTTTTAACTTCATAGGGGGTGGGTGGCCTCAGAGGCGTTGTACCAGTAATTTTTTGGATACTTCCTGACTGACAAACAGCGTTTTGTCACGATCCACCACCACCAGGGCCGATTTATCGTACTGGTTCACTTCCCGGACTTCCATTTCGCAGCCCAGCGTGATGCCCGTGCGGTCGAGGTGCTGCAAAAAAGTAGGGGAATGTTCGAGCACGCCCATCATCAGCACTTTTTCACCTTCTATCACTTCCGATAGTTTGAGGTAATTGGCCGTTGGCATGTTGCCCTTGGCGTCGGGGATGGGGTCGCCGTGGGGGTCAAACTGCGGGTTGCCCAGAAAAGCATCCAGTCGCTCCACGAGCCGGTCAGAAGGGATATGCTCCAGTTCTTCGGCGATGTCGTGCACCTCGTCCCAGCCAAACCCAAGAATGTCTACCAGAAAAACCTCCCACAGCCGGTGCTTACGAATTACTTTCAGGGCCAGCTTCTCCCCCTTGGAGGTCAGGCGCACGCCCTGGTACTTCTTGTAGTGGATCAGGTCTTTTTCTGCCAGCTTGCGCAGCATGTCCGTCACCGAAGCAGCGCGGGTAGCCGTACCCTCGGCCAGGGCATTGGTGCTGACGTCAGCTCCTTCGGGACCCGACAGGTTATGAATGATTTTCAGATAGTTTTCTTCGGTAAAAGAGTTTTGCATGACGCAACCAGCAATAGTCATCAGGGACACAGTATAACGCAAAAGTACTGTTTACTTATTATAATTAAAAAAATTTAGGTGAGTCTAAAAATTTGATTGATCATCAGCTGGGTGGTGGCTACCATCATTCTGGTCCTGAATGCATATCTCCTGTAAGATACTTTCTTTTGAAAGGGCGATTTTTCATTTATCAAAATTTAATAAGTAGATTGGCACCCTGAATCAGGTTAATATGCCTAATTTTGGCGACTTTTTTGCAAAGAAGAACCCTATTACACAGAGCGTTTTGTCGCTAGTAGCTGCCAATGGATAGTCATAAGAATTTAGAAAAAGTATCTGCCGCCGGCTTGCTGGTAGCGATGGGGATCATTTATGGAGATATCGGTACCTCACCTCTTTACGTACTCAGGGCCATTGCCAGTACGGAAACTATCTCCCGGGAGCTTATTTTAGGGGCTCTTTCCTGCATCTTCTGGACCATCACCTTTCAGACCACTGTAAAGTATGTGATCCTGATCCTGAGAGCCGATAACAAGGGGGAGGGCGGTATCTTTGCCCTCTTTGCGCTGGTACGGCGGCATGCCAAATGGCTCACCGTACCAGCAATCATCGGAGGGAGTACCCTGCTGGCCGACAGTATCATAACCCCGCCCATTTCGGTGTCTTCGGCGGTGGAGGGGTTGCGATCCATCTACCCTACCATCGAAACCATCCCGATTGTTCTGATTATCCTGGCTATTTTGTTTACCGTACAGGTATTTGGTACCAACAAGGTAGGGGCGGCGTTTGGGCCGGTGATGCTGGTGTGGTTCATTATGCTGGGTACCGTCGGTTTTTCTTCCCTCCTGCACGACCCCGGTGTTCTGGTGGCATTC
The DNA here is from genome assembly GCA_950075905.1 of uncultured Persicitalea sp. Lineage (GTDB taxonomy): Bacteria > Bacteroidota > Bacteroidia > Cytophagales > Spirosomataceae > CATMVR01. The sequence continues at coordinate 11,491 of CATMVR010000043.1, forward strand.
AATCCCTACTACGGATACAAACTGTTGGTCGATCATCCGGGCGGATTCTGGTTGCTGGGAGCCGTGTTTTTGTGTACCACCGGGGCCGAAGCTCTGTACTCAGACCTGGGCCACTGTGGGCGGGGCAACATTCGGGCAAGCTGGGGGTTTGTCAAGTTGTGCCTGCTGCTCAACTATTTTGGACAGGGGGCTTACGTACTCAAATTCAGCGGTCAGCTGCTTGGTGATCGCAATCCATTCTACGAAATCATGCCCCTGTGGTTTTTGCCTTTTGGTATTGGCATCGCCACCATGGCGGCGGTTATTGCCAGTCAGGCCATGCTGAGCGGGGCGTTTACATTGATCAGCGAGGCCATCCGGCTCAATTTCTGGCCTAAGGTAAGGCTGGTGTATCCCTCCGACCAGAAAGGACAGCTATTCGTACCCAGTATCAACTTTCTTTTATTTGCCGGTTGCGTGGGCGTAGTGCTCTATTTCAAGGAGTCGTCCCGCATGGAAGCAGCTTATGGCCTGGCTATTACCATGACGATGCTGATGAGTACTATACTGTTTGGATACTACCTCTATGTAAAAAAAATCAACATGTGGTGGGTAACGGCCTTCCTTGTTTTCTATTTGTTTGTTGAGACAAGTTTTCTCATTGCCAACGTGGTAAAGTTCACCCACGGCGGCTGGGTATCCGTCCTGATTGCGGGCATCATGGGCACGTTGATGCTGATCTGGCTGCGGGCCTTCTATATCAAGCTCCGGCTTACCGAATACGTAAAACTGGAAACGTATCTGCCGGCCCTGCGCGAACTTAGCCGCGACATCAATATTCCGAAGTACTCTACCCCCCTCGTATTTATGAGCAACGCGTCGCGGGCTAGTGAGATTGAGACCAAAGTGATTTACTCTATTTTTCAGAAGCGCCCCAAACGCGCTGATATCTACTGGTTTGTGCACGTGGATACGCTCGATGACCCCTATACCATGGAATATAAGGTGGATGTGCTGGAAGAGGATGACGTCATTAAGGTGACTTTCCGGCTCGGTTTTCGGGTGGAACAGCGCATCAACCTGTTTTTCCGGAAAGTGATCGAAGACATGGTCAAGAATAAGGAGGTGGACATCACGAGCCGCTACGAATCCCTGAGCCGGCAAAACATGACGGGTGACTTCCGCTTTGTGGTGCTCGAACGCTTTCTTTCGTACGAAAACGAGCTGCCTTTCTTCGAGCAGATTATTATGAAAGCCTATTTCTTTATCAAAGAGTTTACGACTTCGGAGGATAAGTGGTTTGGCCTCGATAGCAGTTCGGTAAAGGTAGAGAAGGTACCTTTAGTAATACGACCCGCCGAAAACATCAAGCTCCGGCGGGTGTATAGTTAGGTAGAATTCTGAATTCTGAATTAGGAATTCTGAATTGTTTTCTGGTTGCCAGGCAACCGTTTCCCCGCCATTTTATTCGTCCCAGAGAGTGGCAAGGGTGTAGCCTTTTTCCTCACTGACCCAGGTGGCGCCGTTAATAAAACGGAAATGCAGGTCCAGCTCGCCGATGCGGGCCATGTCGTCGGCGTCCAGATCAATGGCGGCTGCTTCAAAGTTTTGCCGCAGACGCTCGGGGTTTACCGACTTCGGAATCACGATGGTATCGCGGTTGATGGCCCAGGTCAGGAGTACCTGCGCCCAGCTAATTCCGTATTTTTCGGCAATTTCCAAAATTGTGGGGTGATCGGCCAGCACGGGATCGTCCGCTTTTTTGAGGCGCTCGGGGCGGTCGTTTGAGCCCAGTGGCGAGTAGCCTGTCACCTGAATACCCTGACTATGGCAATACTCAACCAGATTTTTCTGCTGCAGGTAGGGGTGCAGCTCCACCTGATTCATAACCGGGCGAATGCGGGCCGTTTGCAGCAGCGCTTCAATCTTGCCAATACTGAAATTTGAAACTCCAATATTCTTCGTCAATCCCAGGTCTACGCAGGCTTCCAGCCCCTCCCAGGTTTCTGGCAGCGGGGCTTCGTGCAGACTCAGGAAATCGTCACTGCTGGCGGGAAAGGCCACCCCGGCCGCCAAAGCTACGGGCCAATGCATCAGGTAGAGGTCCAGGTAGTCCAGCCGCAGGTCGCGCAGGGTTTTTTCCAGCGCGGGCCGCACCTGCTCTTTTTGGTGGGCGTTGTTCCAAAGCTTGGAGGTAATCCAGAGTTCTTCGCGCGTCACGATCCCCGCTGCCATGACATCCTGCAGCGCGTGGCCGATTTCGGCTTCGTTACCATAAATGGCCGCGCAGTCAATGTGCCGGTACCCGATTTCAATGGCCGCCTTTACAGCCTTGTACACGTCGCCTTCGGCGGATTTCCAGGTACCCAGGCCCAGCGCCGGAATGGCATCGTGATCGTTAAGAGAAATAGTTTTCATGCAAATGGGGTTGGTTTCAGGGATAAAGAAAATTTTGTAATACCGGTAGACCGCTTTATACGTACAGATAGGATAACCCCGCCGTTAGATAAATAGTTTTTCAGCCATACCGCTAAAAATCCATTCCTATTCTCTGCCAAATGATCGAATGGCCTTACCTTTGACCCTATATACGCAATCAATTACGCTACTATCCATGAAGATACTCATTACAGGTGGAGCCGGATTCGTCGGCTCTTCGCTCGCCATTGCCCTGAAAACCAACTATCCCGACTACCAGCTATACGCCCTGGACAACCTCAAAAGAAGAGGTTCGGAGCTGAATCTCAGCCGTCTGAAAAAAGCGGGGGTGGAGTTTGTACACGGCGATATCCGCAGCAAGGAAGACTTTGACGCCCTGCCCGCGGTGGATGCCGTCATCGAAGCCTCCGCCGAGCCTTCGGTACTGGCCGGCCTTGATGGTACGCCTGATTACCTGATCAACACCAACCTGTTCGGGACGGTCAACTGCCTCAACTATGCTTTAAAGCACAAGGCGTCATTCATATTCCTGTCTACCAGCCGGGTGTACCCCATCAAGACCCTGGAAACCCTCAATTTCGTAGAGGAGGATACCCGCTTTGCCCTGGCCGATGAGCAGCCAGTACCTGGTGCTTCCTCGAAGGGAATTGCCGAGAACTTTCCGCTCGATGGCCCACGCTCGCTGTATGGTACCACCAAGCTGGCTTCGGAATTGCTAATTCAGGAATA
>CATMVR010000044.1 GCA_950075905.1 uncultured Persicitalea sp.
CGTACTTGATTTCAGCGATGGCCTTGGGTTTGCTGGCCAGCGATACCGACTTCCACACCACCGGACTGTTCTTATCCTCCTTATCAACCAGCTCTTCCACGAAGGTATTCCACTCCCCGCAGGAAGGGCACTTGCCCAGCCATTTGGGCGAATTATGACCACAATTTTGACAGAAATAGGCAGTTTTTATTTTGGCCATAGGGGGACTCGTTTCCTGGGTTGTCTATACGGTATGATCATTGCAGTGAATACCGTAGCATTGATTTTGTACAAATAAAAGGAAACAACCTCAGCAAAAAAAAGGTGCCCGATTTGTATAACTGTTTCAATTGGTTCGTTATTCATTCAACTTTTGTCCAACTCAATCAACCGCCATGAAAACCAACTCCATTGCCCTTATTGCTCTGCTTTTCTGCCTGTTGGGCAGCACCTCTTCCTTCGGCCAGGCCAAAGGATTTGCTTTTGGCGTCAAAGGAGGAATGAATCTTTCCCAGCTTTCGATGGGAAATTTTCTGACCACCCGCTACGACGGAAACGGAAACCCCTACCTGGCCTACAATGGGCAGGAGGTACGCGATAATATTCAGGAAAGCCTCGACAGCCGCACCGGCTTCGTGGGCGGGGTATACGCCCGCTTTGGCAAACACCTCTTCATCCAGCCCGAAGTACTGGTATCTACCAAAGGCGGAACTTTTGACATCATCCGCAACGACAACGATATTCCCGTAAAACAACAGGTGGACGTGCGGTTCAGCAACATCGATGTGCCCATTCTGATCGGGCTCAAAGGCGGACCTTTTCGGCTCAACGCCGGGCCCATGGCTTCCTTCCGCATCGGTGATAATCAAAAACTAAGGGATGCCTTTCGGCAGTATACCTCCGGCGGTGTCAACGACGCACTCTCGCAGGCGGTATACGGCTACCAACTCGGCGCCGGACTTGATATTCTGGGAATCAGCATCGATGTGCGTCGGGAAGGTACCTTTACAGATCTGGCTACCTTCAAAGTAAACACCCAGTCGGCCAGCAGCAGCAGTACGGTTCGTCAGAAACTAAACTCATGGCAGGTTACCGTGGGCATCAAAATTATTTAAACACATTTGTTCAAGAACTATTGACTAAAAATTCTTTGAAGACAAAAAAATCGGCTACGAATTTTATAGATTCGTAGCCGTTTTCATTTTGCCCATCTGCTATGCCTACTGATCAAATCTTTCCGGTACCCTTTGTCCATCCATTTACGCCAGCACCAGCTTTCAAAAAATCGGTGGCCTATTTCTCCATGGAATTTGCCATTGACCAGTCGCTCAAAATTTACTCGGGCGGTCTGGGCTTCCTGGCCGGATCGCACATGCGCAGTGCCTACACCCTAAACCAGAACATCGTTGGAGTAGGCATACTGTGGAAGTACGGCTACTACGACCAGGAGCGCCAGCACGACAACAGCATGGACGTTCAATTTCGGGAAAAAATGTACCATTTTCTGGTAGATACCCGCACGCGGGTACCCATCGAAATAGCGGGCAAAACCATCTGGGTTCATGCCTACTACCTGCCCCCGGAGGTATTCAATACCGCGCCCATGTTTCTGCTCACCACCGATACCGATGGCAATGACCACGCCGCCCGGGCCATTTCGTATAGCCTCTACGATGCCGATGTGGCCACGAAGGTAGCCCAGTGCATGGTGCTGGGCATTGGCGGCACGAAGATTCTGGAAGCCATGCAGTACGAGCCTGAGGTGTACCATTATAACGAGGCCCACGCGCTGTCTGGGGCTTTTTACCTGGCAAATAAGTTCAGGTTTGTGGGCTGGCTGAAAAAACAGCTGGTGTTTACTACCCATACCCCCGAGGAGGCCGGCAACGAAAAACACGATATTTATTTCCTGGATCGGATGGGCTTCTTTGCGGGCATGACGCTGGACGAAGTAAGGAATATTACAGGGATCGGCGACGCTGTCTTCAACCACACCCTGGCAGCCCTGCGTCTGAGCCGCAAAGCCAACGCGGTGTCAAAACTGCACGGTGATGTATCCCGAAAAATGTGGGGAAGCTTTAAGAATATCTGCGAAATTACCCACATCACCAATGCCCAGAACAAAACCTACTGGGTAGATAATGAACTGGAAGAGGCCCGCAAACGGAGCGATACCCAGGCCATTGCCAGCCGCAAAAAGGAACTGAAAGCGGAGCTGTTCAAAACGGTAGCCAATCAATGCGGCAAGCTCTTTGATCCCAACGTACTCACCATTGTGTGGGCCCGGCGCTTTGCGGAGTACAAGCGCCCCGACATGCTCACCTGGGACGTGGAGCGCTTTGCCCGGCTGCTCCGCCACCCCAACTACCCCGTTCAGATCATCTGGGCCGGCAAACCTTACCCAAAGGACGAAAAAGCAATCAATATTTTTAACAGTCTGCACTACCTGGGCAATCTGTTTCCGAACATGGCCGTGCTCACCGGCTACGAACTGGCGCTCTCAAAACTCCTCAAAGACGGGGCCGACGTATGGCTCAACACGCCCATCGTAACCCGCGAGGCCTCCGGTACCAGCGGCATGACCGCCGCCATGAACGCGGCCATCAACTGCTCCACCATTGATGGCTGGATATGTGAGTTTGGGCGAGATGAGAGCAACTCCTACCTGCTTCCGATAGCTACGGAGGGAGACGTCAACCGGCAGGATATGCTGGCGCTCTTCAACCTGCTCGAAAGCCGTATTTTGCCTGACTACTACGAACGGCCCACCGACTGGCAACGCATCATGCTGACCAGTATGAACGACGTAAGCGGGTACTTCAACTCCGACCGTATGGCCCGCGAGTACTACGAGAAGCTATACTAGAAGGCTACTTACCGGCAAATACCGCTTCGTAGTGCGCGGATGGTTCCAGGATACCGCCGCTCTGCTCGTAAAACGACTTGTCCGTTACGTAAACCCCTTCCTTGGTCTGAGTCCAGTTGGCACCGGCTTTGGGGTGGTAGCTCATGAGCTTGTCCCAGTTTTTGAAGTACTGGTGGCCGTTGGTTTCCTGTAAGCCAATGCTTACGCCGGGGAAGGGCGGCAGGCGGGCGGCCACGGTTTTGTTCCAGTCTACCAGAATGGGGTTTACCGTCAGGTCGGCGCAGAAGCAGGGTACCTTTTTCTCGTAGGCCAGCTGGGCAATCTTCATGGTCATGCTCATGGTTTTGGCAATAGCTTTGAGCGCAATGCCGCTGTACCCCTGCTCGATGCGCGTGGCGGCGTCCTCCACGGTATGCGCGCTTTCGTCGGCCACTACCCGCACACCAAGGTCGCCCACGTAGGTTTCGTTGGTTTCTTCGAAAGGCTCCTCGATGACCGCGATCTGGTCAAAGGCTCCAATCTTTTTGGCATGGTCCAGAAACCGCAGCAGGGTTTCTTTTTTCTCGTAGCGCCCGTTGGCGTCGAAATAGTAGGGAATTTTGCCGCTTTTAGTGTAGGGTGTTTCATAATGACCAATGGCCTTGTGCAGGGCCGTCAGGAAAGCAATATCTTTTTCGATCATTTCGGCCTGCGTACCGGCCGAGCCAGTTTTTAGCTTCATGATAAAGTACCCTTCGTCGGCCGCCTGCTTGATACGCTCCGCGCTCGTACCCACACTAAACGACGGGATACTCGCTACCTTGTCGTGCTTGTACGACAGCCCCGGTCGGTAGGCTGCCGGAATCATATCATCAAACTTTGTCAGGCCGTTTTCCTGCGCGTAGAGCAGCCAGGCGGCGTTGTCTACGCACACCAGAGCGTTGAGGGCAAAAGTGGTGCGGAGGTCGGGGTTGCCGGTGATCTTTTTGCCGTAGGCCAGCACTTCCGGCAGTAGGTCGTCCACCAGCTGCACGGGAGTAGTGAAGGTTTGTCCTTTGAGGAGTTGCAGCGCATACTCGCTCATGGCGTACATGAGGGCATTGCCGGCCGTTTCGGAGTGCGCCGCAAACACTCTTGAGTCCGACCAGAGTACCCCCTGCGTGGCCTGCCCGATGGCGTGACGGCCCGATTCGGCTTCCAGATAGGCCAGCGTCTGCCAGCTTTCCGTGATGGCACTGCCCTTAAAGCGGTAAGGGTTCAGGGGCTCGCGCTCAAAATTGGAGCTGACGCTTTTGATACGAATGGGTTTTTCTTTTGGCATGGCCTGGGTTGTATGGCTGAGCAGGCTTGCACCCATCACGGCGCTGCTGCTGTATTGGATAAATTCTCTTCGGGTTAAGCTCATGTATTTGATTTTTTGAACCGCGGTGTTCGCGGAGAACTCTTCGCGAACACCGCGTCTTAGCGGTTTTTTATTTTTACTCAGGAATAGCATTCAACGTATACCAGGCCTCCGACGACCACAGCCGTTGCCCGGAGGCAGAGCGTAAGTCGTCTGGCAGGCGGAAGTACACTACGTGTTTTTTTTTAAGGTCAGGGATTTCCAGATGCAGACGGGTACGATCTTTCGAAAGAGTCATAGTACTTATCGAAAGTCTTTCCTGATCCATCTTGGGGCCACCGTACTTCGCAGTAGGCTGGTACCACCATTGCTGGATGAGCATCTCTTTCAAATTTACCGCGCCACTTTCCGGTAGTGGCTCGGTAAATTCAATTTCAAATCCTTTGGGTTTGGCCCGAATGGCCAGCATTTCGAAGGTGTGCTTTCCATTATAGGTCAGCTTTTGCAGGCCTGCCTGCCGGTCTTTCCAGCTCCACCCACCGCCCTTCATGCCTACCTCTCCGATGTACAACGCCCCATCCGGCCCCCAGCGTAGCCGGTTGACGCCCGCTTCCAGCCCCTGCGTAAACCGGAAAACCGCTCCCTGATAGCTACCCTTTATTTTTTCGAGAAAATCGCGCTTTATTCCTCCGTGGGTAATGTCGCCGTGAAGCATTTGTCCTTTAAAAATCCCTTCGCTGACCAGAACCGGCTCGGAGGGGGAGTTTCCGATTTCGTTCTCGGGTATCCAGATGGCCGGTGGTACCATCGGCGGTGCCGGTCTGGAATCATCCAACCAGCCCCACTGCATGCCGTTGTAGTCGCCTTTCCGGACGTGGATCAGTTTGTTTCCGGGTAACCATTGGCCCTGATTATCGAGCACAAACAGCTCCTTGTCTGGCCCCAGGCCAATGCCATTGGGCGTACGTAGCCCATAGTTTACGGACTCAAAGCTGCCGTCCCTACTGATTTTGATGGTTCGTCCCCGGTCGGGAAGTTGCTTTTCGTCGGGTTTGAGACGCATGGCCATCGAGAGGGTAGCGTAGAAGTACCCGTCTTTGTGTACCAGCCCGAAGGCAAACTCGTGGAAGTCGGCGGTGACGCCCCAGCCGTTGCAAATGGTGCGGTATTCGTCGATGATTTCGTCACCATCGTGATCGATGAGTTGGGTAAGCTCCTGTTTTTGCAGGACAAAAATATCGCCATCTACTACCTCCATACCCAGCGGCTCGGCTAACCCACTGGCAATGAGTGTGCCCCGTACGGCCATGCTGTCGCCCGAAGTCACGTTTTCCAGCAGGTACACCCCACCGATGGCATCCCAGGTACTCACCAGCAACCGCCCATCGGGCCGGAAGGCCATGGCGGCTACCTTGGGCATAAAGTCGGGGCGGTGGAGGGTTTTCAAGTCATAGCTCGGGTGCACACTTTCCAGCGCCGCACCAAAGCCCGGGCTGGAAGGTAGCGTAGCCTCCTTTGGCGCTACCTCTTTTTTAGGCGTCGGGGCGGCTTTGGGTTTCAGGGTAAAAATGTAGTCAACGATCGTTTCGACGTCTTCTGCCGCTAGATCAGGATGGGCGGTCATCATACCATCGCCCCAGGTACCGGCTCCGCCCCGCTGTATTTTTTCAACCAGCATCGCCACTGTGTTTTTGTCCTTAGGATAGCGGGCAGCTATCTGCCGGAACGACGGCCCCACGTTGGCTTCTTCGGTTTCGTGGCAGGTGAGACAATCACTGTTTTCGATCAGCGGAATGCCCTTGTGCGCGTACACCCTGGGTGGATTGGGCGGGTACTGTACGGGCAGGGGCTCGAAGTATAGCCGATGCTGGGTACTTCCGTTGGCGGTCAGTGGTACGGAGGCCGTGGCGGTCTGTAAGGTAATTGTTACTTGGGAAGGCACATTTCTCGTAAAAAAGGTGCGTTCCAGGCCCGGCAATCCTTCCAGACTCCGGACAAACTCGGGGCGTTCTTCTACACGGATAATTTGTTTGGGCGAGAGAATGAGTTCGAATTGGAGATAGATTTGATTTTTGCGGAAAACATAACCCTTACTTTGCACCTTAACGGGTATGTTTTGCCCCTTTCTCTGAATGATCCAGGCCTCTTTTGTAGTGGTATCTGTCAGATAGGCCGCGCCCCAGGAAGTTGGCTGTATTTCCTTTTTTCCGGTGTAGGGTGCCCCTTCCATCGAGACTCCTCCCTTCCATGCTTTGTAGAAGACACAGTGGGCAAGGTCGTAGGCTACATAGCACTCATTGTCCAGCGCCAGGGTCAGCATGCGGGGCTTTTTGTCCAGCACCGACCGAATGGCCCAGGGCGATACGGAGCGTTGGACATCGTCGTCTTTGGGGAGACTTGCGGCCGTAGTCAGGTATAGTATAAGTAGCGAAAGAAGTTGCGTCATGCGAGGCTGGTCTATTCTTTTAGTAATAAGACCCTGACGGGCTATGTTTACCCTTACTAGGGTTATCAACCGCAAAGACGCTATGGTGCGAGGACCTACTGAAAAATAAATGAAGGGAATGCTTTTTTTTGTTTTATCTTGAAATACTTCTTCATTCAACTACTTAACTCATGGCTACTCCTTCGAAAGAATCTCCCATGCACGAATTGATGCAACGCTACACCCAGCCCGGTTCCGTGGCCTGGATCGGCCTGCGGCCCGCTTCCCGGCAACCCATGCAGGAGGTGGAGGAGTCCTACGCGTACATCGGCACTGGCCTCGACGGCGACCGCTACAAGGGAAAGCCCGAAAGCAAGAGGCAGGTGACACTCATTCAGGCGGAACACCTGGCGGCGGTGGGGTCTTTCCTGGGAAAAGGTATTGTGGACCCGCTGCTTACGCGGCGGAACATCGTGGTGCAGGGATTGAATCTGCTGGCTTTGAAAGATAAACATTTCCGCATAGGCGAGGCCGAGCTGGAATACACCGGCGAGTGTCATCCGTGCAGCCGTATGGAAGAAAACCTGGGCCACGGCGGCTACAATGCTATGCGCCAGCACGGGGGCATTACGGCGAGGGTGGTAAAAGAAGGGCGCATCCGGGTGGGGGATTCGGTGGAGGTTTTGTAAAAAATGAGCTTAACGAGCCGTACCACGGTTCAAAACCGTGGCACGGCTGCTACAAAAAAAGACCTGTCAGGTTAAAAAACCTGACAGGTCTCGAGGTACCTTTAGCCGTTTAGCCGTGGCACGGTTTGAAACCGTGCCACGGCTTGCTCAAAAAACTACTTCGCAGCCTGGGCGGCGTCCTGCTTCACCACCTTCATAACGCCATTCATAAGGCGCCAGTGGCCGGGGAAGGTACACACGTAGGGGTAGTTGCCCACCGTAGCTGGTGCCGTAAATTTCAGACGGTAGGTCTGATCAGGATTCACGAGAGGCGTTGCGGCAATCACCTGCGGAATCTCGGGCACGTAATTTTTCTCCGCCCCGTCTTTGGCAGTAATCATCTTGTCGGCCGCCGCACCGATGACCTCCATGGTTTTGGGCTTGCCAATTACCATATTGTGCTGCATGGCATCGGGGTTTTCAAAGACAATCACCACGGGCTTACCGGCTACTACGGTGAATTCCGTTTTATCAAATTTCAACGCTTCGCGGATCGCCTTGATGGTAATCACCTGCACATTGGGATCTTCCATCTCCATATCCTTGATCCCAAACGACTGCATGAAAGCCGTCATCCGTCCCGACAGATCGGCGGGTACCTCGTTATTCAGACTCGCCAGCAGTTGCTGGGTTTCGGCGGTGGGGTTTTCTTTTCTGCGGGGGTTCCAGCCGTTCAGGATTCCTTTCATGATCGCATACTTTCCGTCGGCATCCAGCTTCCGGGAATTTTCGAGCATACCCAGTACCTCATTGGCCGAGGCATAGGAGGCATAACCCCGTGCTGCCCGCTCCAAAGCGAAGTCAGAAATCTTCTGCAAGCGGCGCACTTCAAATGACTTGCTGAACGTGTTGTTGCGCTCGTTGGCTTCTTCCACGGCGTTGTCCACATCCACCGTAGCCGTTACGTTCACCTTGCCCGCCTGCTCGGCCGTAAAGCCGAAGCCCGCGTTCCAGGGGCCATTATTCCCCTCCGAAAGCATCACGGTTTCGCCGGGAGCAATACCTTTGTCCAGCTTGCGGCTTACGTAGTTGATGTTCAATCCGTTGCCACGAATACCCACATTCACCAACGGTACCTGCTCTTTGGTTACCGGCACAGTACCCTGATTGGTAATGTGCAAGGTAATCCGGCCGTACTCCCGTACATAGGGGCTCGTAGGATTCAGGGTAATGTTAGTGATAACCAGTTCAGACTTGCCTTCCACTAGTTTGGGGGTAGTCATGGAGTGGCCGGAGTGATCCATCTCCGATTTGCCACCCACCTGGGTAGTCACCTGAGAAACGGCCGTGTTGCCCTGTGGAACAGTCGCCACTCGCTTGGCCAGGTACTTCTCGCGAAGCGCGCCATCGTGTGCGTTCAGAATCACCGCAAAGGCATCGGGCATCCAGCGGTCGTCGGCGTCCTTGAAATCTTCAATGCGTTTCAGAACCGCTGTCTCCACGGCGGGAGTCAGGGGTGTTTCGGTAAATGCCAGCAGGGTATTGAGCATTACTAGTGGCTCCGAGTCGTATAGCGTGTTGGCAGTCAGCAGTTCCTGAGCCGTGGCAGCGTTTTTGGGTAGTACCTGAATAACAGTCTTGCGTACTGCCGCGCTGGGGTGACGTAGTGCCGCGTTAGCCGCAGAAAGTACCTGTGGGTCATTAATAGCTCCCAGTCCGTGCAGGGTCCAGAGGGCATGGATAGCGGCGGTATTCAGACCAATTTCGTCTACTGAGGTATCCTTTACCAGCGCAATCAGCTGGGGTACTACGTCTTTATTGCCACGCTCTACCAGCATACGCTGCGCGTGTTGACGCCAGAGCATATTGGTGTTTTTCAGCGTAGCTATCAGCTCCGCAGGACGATCCTTGCTCAACGAAATAGGCGTATAGGCCGGTGCATTTTTCCAGCCAATGCGATACAAACGACCGTGGGAAAAATCACGCAGATCGGTATCGTAGGCATTACCCCGGCCGTTATCAAAGCCACGGGGCGTTGGATTGTGCTGAATGATAAAGCTGTACCAGTCGGCCACCCATACGGCACCGTCGGGACCTACCTCGGCAAATACGGGCGATACCCACTCGTCGGCACCCGCCAGCAGGTTGAAAGCCTCCTTGTCTTCGTAGTCGGTCCCTTTTTTAACCATGTGGTTTTGATGCAGCACGTGGCCAGTAGGCTCAGACACAAAAGCGATGCTATTCCAATATTCTTTCGGGAAAGCTCTTGCCGTATAAAAATTATGACCGGCTGCCGCCGTAAAGCCTCCGAATACGTCTACCTGCCGCACCTTGGGCGTAATGGGCTTCATGTCTTTGTGGGTATCCGTACCGCGACCACCGTTGTCTACCCGACTTTCGCCAAAGTAGCGGTTCGGAATAGCCATATACCAGCCGTGGGAGTTGTTGGCCGTGGAGCCAAACAAATCGCCAGCTTCGTTGAAACCCAACCCCCAGGTATTGTTGGAGGTCTTGGTCATGATTTCCATGTCCGAGCCGTCGGGCCGGAAACGGAATAGTGCCTGTCCGAAGTTGAGGCTGTCTTTTTCGCCAAACTTCCCTTTGAAACCCGAGTAGCCCACCGCGCCATAAATCCAGTTGTCGAAGCCATAGTGCAGGTTGGAAGGACCAGCGTGGGTATCAAAGGTACCGAAGCCCGAGAACAGAATCTTCTTCTCATCGGCTTTGTCGTCGCCGTCCGTGTCTCTCAGAAACAGCATGTGCGGGGCCTGCGATACGATGAGGCCGCCGTTGGCGAATACCATGCCCGTGGGGATGCTCAGCCCTTCGGCAAAACGGGTAAATTTGTCGGCCTTGCCGTCGTTGTTGGTATCCTCACAGATCAGGATGTAGTCGCTACCGCCATTCTCCTTGCGCTCGTTGGGATAATCTTTGGTAATGAGTACATACAGCCGTCCACGCTCATCCCAGCTCAGCGCAATGGGGTGCATCACGTCGGGCTCATGGGCAAATACGTCCAGTGTAAAATCTACCGGAATCTGAATGTGCTTCACTGACTCCTCGGGCGACAGCGGCAACTGCTGCAACTGCGGACCGGGGCGCTGCTCGTAGTTGGGCAGTTTGGCTTCGCGGTAGGCAAAAGGTTGGGGATTCAGAGCCGCATGGGCCTTGCGAGCCTCATCGTTTACGGCCCACAAAATCCCTTTTTCGAGTAATTGCTGAAATTCAGGTTTCGACCAGGTACGCTCGTCGTGACCATAGGCGGTATAAAACACCCGTCCTTTGCCGTGGGTACGTACCCAGGTGTAAGGCTCGGTGGTCTTGCCGGGCTTGTCCTTGGCCTGATCGGCCTGAATAGTGCGCTCGGTCAGGATGATGTTGTCGGGCTGCAGTTTTTCGTGCAGGTAGGTTTCGTCCCAGGCTTTGAAAGGCTGAACACCAGCCAGGGCCGGATGGTCCGGCTTGGTCCATACGGGCTGTATGGTATCCATGGTATGCCGCCAGAACTGACCGCCAATGAGCTTCACTACCTCGGGATTGTTGCGGAAACAGTAGGAGGCGCAGTGAATGGGCAGAAATCCCTTGCCCTGCGCCACGAAGTCCAGGAGGGCATCGGCTTGCGTCGGCGCGATGGAGTCCCAGTTGGCGTAGAGCATGAGGGCATCGTACTTACCCAGGGTCTCGGGGTTGAGGTCGGCAAGTTTATCGGTGTAGGTAAAATTGATACCCTTGCTTCCCAATGCTTCCATGATAGCCGGCACGCGGTCTATCGGACGGTGATGTCCATTATCCCCCAGGAAGAGTACTTCCAGGCGACGAGGCTTCACGGTGGTTTGTTCGCTGGCGGTCTGTGTCACCGTGGTATTCCGGGCGCACGCCCAAAACAACAGGACACCCAATAGCGATAGCCCAATGTGTTTCATATTGTATTGTTTATAGGGTTTGTTTTTGTTTTAAAATAGCTGGTTTGCGTTTGTAGCGCCCTAACCTCAACTATTCTTAAAATCCGGCACCTGAATCAGCTTCCCGCCCTGCATGGCCGACTCGTGGGCCAGAATACCCACACTCGTCCAGTTGGCCGACTGCCAGGCATTCGGGAACGGGTCGCGGTCTTCGATCAGGGCTGAGATAAACTCGTGCGCCAGGTGCGGGTGCGAGCCGCCGTGGCCGCCGCCCTGCACAAACGACAGGTGAGCCTTCTCGCCCGCATCGTACACGCCCCGGCCGGTAAACGACTGTATTTCCTCAGGCAACAGGTGGGCATAGTCAGGCGTAGGTACCCGCTCCGCAATCTCATGCTCGGGCTTCTTCGCGGTATGAATCACCGGATCTTCGCCTTCTATCAACGGCCATTCGAACGATTTCTTGCTACCATACACCTCAAAACTCTCGCGGTACTGACGGGCCGTATCGAATAGGGAACGGTACACATACGCCGACAAATCGCTGTCTTTGAATTTGATATGCGCGGACTCTACCGCAAAAGGAGAATTATGAATCTTCACCAGATCTTCGCTGATGGTACCTGACCCGAAGCACGACACATACTCGGCTTCCAGGCGCAGTAGCCCGGCTACGGGGCCCACGCAGTGCGTAGCGTAGTGCATAGGGGGCAGGCCGGGCCAGTAGTCGGGCCAGCCTTCCATATCCTGCTGATGGCTGGCTTTCAGAAACTGTACCTTGCCCAGCTCACCTTTTTCGTACAACTCCTTGACGAAAAGGAATTCCCGGGCGTAGACTACCGTCTCCATCATCATGTATTTCAGGCCTGTTTCCTTACATACCTTCACAATCTCCATGCAGTCTTCCACCGAGGTAGCCATAGGTACCGTGCAGGCTACATGTTTGCCCGCGCGCAGGGCTTTGAGGGTCTGCTCGGCGTGGTTGGGAATGGGGGAATTGATGTGCACGGCATCTACCTTGGGGTCAGCCAGCAGATCGTCGTAGCTGGTGTAGCGTACATCCACGCCAAATTCATCACCAACCTCATTAAGTTTTGATTCGGTACGCTGACAAATCGCGTACATATTAGCATGCGGGTGACGCTGATAGATGGGGATAAACTCTGCTCCGAAGCCCAGACCGACGATTGCAATGTTGATTTGTTTCATTTTTAGCTGTTAGGTTAATAGGTAGTTAGCTATTACAGATAGTTAGATACTTTTGTCTCGTTCAATTACTTGTTTTGGCTAATCAACAGAATGTAGAAGGTTTCTTTTGTTATACGGCTATTATTCAAAAAAGAGCTAGAAGCTATTAACCTAATAGCTAACAACCTGACTTACATTCTGCTTGATAAACGCCAGTCCATCGCGCATGAGTTGCTCCTCGGAATCGAACATCTGCCGCCAGATGTTGGCCGCGGGAAGTTTGGGACTAAACGCCTCAATACTCAGCCAACCATCGTAATCGATATCCCGAATGGCCTGGAACACCCCAGGCCAGTCCACATTTCCCTTGCCGGGCGTTGAGCGGTCGTTTTCAGACAGCTGAATGAAAGAGATGCGGTCCCCCATCTTTCGGATGCTATCACCGGTATTTTTCTCCTCAATATTGGCATGAAAAGTATCGAACATGATCCTGCAGGCGGGGTGATTTACATCATCCACAAAGCGAATCAGATCGTCGCCGCAGCTGGTCAGGTACGTTTCAAAGCGGTTGAGGTACTCTACGCCCAACTCTACCCCCTGATCCTGAGCATACTCGGCCAGTTGATAGATACCTTCCACCCCACACTTCCATTCATCGCTCGTAGCTGGTTTGCCCGTAAACACGCCGAGAGCGGCATTGAACGGACCCATCAGTTTCGTAGCACCCAGTACTACTGCGCAGTCCACGCTGCGTTTCAGGGTTTCCAGCGCATGGGCGCGAATGCGCGCATCCGGACTGATGAGGTTGGTATCGGCCCCGCAAAACGTATCGGCTTCGCGGTGCAGGCCCAATTCATCCAGCTTCTTACGCCAGCTATACCAGGCCCTGGGATCGGGATTGAAAACGGGGACTTCCACCCCTTCAAAGCCAATTTCCTGGATCAAATCCAGAACCGGAAAAAGGCTCTCGTCTACCTGGGTCCCCCACAGGAGGAGGTTCATGCTAAATTTCATAATGGGAACAGTCAAAATACAGAATACAATTTTACAGCAAAAAAATACCAAATACTTTTCGGCATTTGATTAGTTATGACTTTATTTTGACTTTTATTTAAATTATTCGATATTTTTAGAGCAAAATTGAGCCGAAATGAAGCCTGCCTTACTAAAAAACATAGAAAGTCCGGTGAGTTCGCTGACCATTCAGGAGCTGGAAGAGCCCCACTTTGACCCCAACTGGCACTTCCATCCCCACTACCAGCTTTTCACCGTTCTGGAAGGGACTGGTAGCCGGCTTATCGGCGACTCCATTCAGCAGTTTGAGCCCGGAGACACCGTATTTCTGGGTCCGGATGTACCCCACTTGTGGCGGAGCGATGCCATCTACTTTGAGAAAAACAGCCCGTTGGTCACCCGGGGTATCGTGCTTTACTTCAAAAAGGATTTTCTGGGAAGGGATTTTCTAAGCAAACCCGAAATGAATCCGATTGAAAGGCTGCTTCAGGAAGCAAAAAGAGGTATTTGCTACACAGGGTCAACCAGGGAGAAGATTCGGCAGGAGTTGGCAAAACTGCGCTATTGTGATGGTTTCGAGCGGATTATACAAACTTTGAATTTGCTGAATACCCTGGCCCACAGTACCGAAGGAGCCCCCATCACCAGCTCAGGCTATGTGAATACCTTCAAAGTATCAGAAACAGAACGAATGCAGAAGGTGCATAACTATGTATGGCAGCATTTCAAAGACGAAATCCGCCTTGGTGAAGCCGCCTCCCTGGCGGGGATGAGTGAGGCGGCCTTTTGCCGGTATTTTCGTACCAGGGCCAACAAAACATTTACCGATTACATAAGCGAAATACGCATCGCCCACGCCTGTAAGCTGTTGGTAGAAACCCAGGAAACCATTTCCCAAATAGCCTACGAGAGCGGCTTCGACACCCTTTCGAACTTTAACCGCAATTTTAAAAAAATCACGCTGCAAACTCCCCGCGAGTACCGAAGCGCCTACCGGGCACCCGCATAGGTGCTGGTATGTACACAAAAAAGCAGGAGCCGGGCAAAACCTGGCTCCTGACATATCCTAACCTCCTTATTTACTAGCTTAATTCTGATCATTGAGCGACCAGTCATAATCTTTGTAGCTGATGCTGGCGCCCTGGTTGAGCCTGGTGTCTGAATATTTATTCACCCACTCCACCACCGAATCATCCCCACGCTTGAAATCTTTGCCGTACCAGTCGAAGTAGGGCGACAGAACGGCCTTGTCGGCGCTT
>CATMVR010000045.1 GCA_950075905.1 uncultured Persicitalea sp.
GCCCGGTAGTTGTTCAGCGCCGTGACCTCGTCGAAGCGGTCGTTGCTGAGCTGCGACTTTATCTCGTATAGCGTATTGGCGCCCGCCACGCCAGCATTGACCTGTTTCTGCACGCGGTCTACCTGTTCGCGCGAAGCCGTTACCTGCTGCTGGGCCGACTCGTACAGAGCCTTGCTAGCCAGCACCTGCACGTAAGCCTGCACCATCAGTAGAATCTGGCTGTTGCGAACAGCACTGCTATTTTCCTGGCTCGACTCCCGCAAAAGATCAAACTGATTGATCTGATGCTGTACCTGAAAACCCTGAAAAATAGGCAACTGAACACCCGCCCCTACGTAGCTCGAATTGTACAGCTGATCGATGTAGGCGTTGGTGAAGCGGTCGATGCTACGGCCCAGATTGACCCCCTGGCTGGCGTTGATGCCCAGGGTTGGCAACTGCTGCGACCTGGCCTGCCGGTACTGGGCCTGAGCGGCGTCAGCCTGTAAACGCCCGTCACGGTACGTCAGGTTATTTTTAGTCAGCAGATCGGCGCACTCCTGCAAGCTCAACGTCTGCTGGGCAATGGTAGGTACCGATACAAAGTACAGTGCAATGGCAAGCAGAGACGCCAAAATATACACAGGTGATTTAAAAAGAATCATGGCTAATATAATCTTTTGAGTATTTGTTAAGCCTAATAATCAGACAAATAGGCCTTTGACATGTAGCAGTAAAAGCCGAAAACCCATAGCCGACGGCCGAAAACCAATCAGGCCATCCAGCCATCTTTGAGACGAATGGTACGATGACCGTAGCCCGCGTTTTTCTCCGAGTGCGTTACCTGAATGATCGTCACTTTGTCTTCCTTGTTCAATTTCTGAAACAGCTCCATAATTTCGTCGGCCTGCTCGGAATGCAGATTGCCCGTAGGCTCATCGGCAAAGATCACCTTGGGATTGTGCACAATGGCCCGCGCTACGCCCACCAGCTGCTGCTGCCCGCCCGAGAGCTGGCTCGGGAACAGGTCTTTCTTGGCCACCATATTGAATCGGTCAAGGAGCTCGGCCACGCGGCTTTTGCGCTCAGAGGAAGACACTCCCTTGTACAGCAGCGGGGTTTCTATGTTCTCATAGACCGTCAGTTCGTCAATGAGGTGGTAGGCCTGAAATACAAAGCCAATATGGTGACGGTGCAAGTCGGTACGTTTCTTCTCGCTCAGTTTCTGGACGGGCTCATCCAGAAAGAGGTACTCGCCTTCGGAGGGTTCTTCCAATAGCCCCAGGATGTGCAACAGGGTAGATTTGCCAGATCCCGACGGCCCCATGATGGATACAAATTCTCCTTCCTTTACGTCTAGTGTGATGTTACGAAGCACGTAGACTTTACCAAAGCCGGCAGGATAATGTTTGGCGATTGTTTGAAGTTGAATCATATCGAAATTTAGACTGTAATGTTTGTTTTAGGGATTTGTCTTTACTATTTGTCAATACTATGCCAAGAATATACCAACGCATATAACCACTGACTGTCAGTATTTTATAAAATGGATACTAAAATAAATGTCCGAAACCGTACAGTATTTGTACGGTTTCGGACGTCATAAACAATGCCAGCTGCTTTCATTGCGGCAATTCCATTGCGGCAATTCCAATCGCTTTCAGTGTCGAAGCATATTAAAAGCCTTTTATTTCACTTTGTTTATTTCGAGCACCTCAATTGCATCCACCTGGGCGGTATTACCAAAGCCGCAGGTCAGCGAGCGCTCCTGATCGGTAAGGCGGTATTTGATGTTGACATCGATGAAGGAGTAGGCATCCTGAGTGCCCCATTTAGGTACAGCCTCCTTCACCCTGGGCTCGGAGGCCAGGGTAGGTACCAGCGTAACGATGTCGATGGAATCGACCGTAGCCACTTCAAAATGCCAGTCGCAGCCGTCAACGGCCAGGTTATTGACAATCCGGGCCCGGGTTTCAATCACCTCGCCGTCTACTTCCATAGTGGAGTTGTCGCAGCCTGCCCATAGCAGCAGGCACATAAAAAAAATGATACTTTTCATAGCTTAATTTATTTACAGTTTTCCTAAAAGACCCTCGAAAAGAAGGTAGAGTTGGAATGGTGTTTCAGGAATTCTGAAAAAATCATCATACTATTCCTGCAACAAACTGGCAAACCAATGCCCCGAACTCTTGATGGTTCTTTTCTGGGTGGTATAATCTACATGCACCAGGCCAAAGCGGGCGTGGTACCCTTCGGCCCACTCGAAGTTATCGAGCAGTGACCACACAAAGTAGCCCGTCAGGTTTACTCCTTCGCGTTTGGCCCGGAGCGCGTTCTGTAAATAGTTGTTAAAAAAACTGATCCTTTCAGGATCATGCACCGCTCCGTTTTGAACTATATCGGGAAAAGCAGCCCCATTTTCCGAAATAATAATCTCTTTGATTCCTTTGTAGGCACCAAACTGTTTCAGTATCCGGTACAGCCCTTCGGGTGCTACCTCCCAGCCCATAGCCGTACGGGGCCCCCGGGGCTTCACTTCGGTGGCCCACAGCACCGGGCGCAGAAAAGAATGCCGCACCACTACGCGGAAGTAGTTTTGCAAACCCACTACATCAAAGTCAAATTGTAGCTTTTCGTCATCGCCGGGCTGCACGTACTTCCTGATTTTGTTCAAAAAAGGAAAGTCGGCTACGGGGTACCCCCTACCCAGGCTGGGTTCGATAAACAGCCGGTTCATAAGTGCGTCTACGCGCCGGGCAGCCCGTATATCGCGCCGGGAAGTGGTGTAAGGCTCCACGGAAGAGCAGGAGAAAGTGGTACCTACCACGGCATCGGGTATGTTGCGCCGCACCACCCGCCCGCCTTCTGCCTGACACAGCGCCAGATGATGCACTACTGGCAGAAAGTTGTGCAGCCCCCGGAGGCCGGGAGCATGCTGCCCCGTGGTATACCCCAGGGCAGCCACCGCCATGGGTTCGTTCAGGATGAGCCAGTGCTTTACCTTGTGGCCGTACTCGCGGGTACAAAAATCAGTATAGGCCGAAAACCACTCCACAATCTGACGGCTTTTCCAGCCGCCCCGATCCTGCAACGCCTGGGGCAGATCCCAGTGGTAGAGCGTGATCCAGGGTTTCAGGTTCAATGCCAGGCACTTGTCGATCACCCGGTGATAAAAATCCACACCTTCCTGATTGATCTTCCCCGTACCGTCCGGGAACAGTCGCGACCACGACAGCGAAAAACGATACTCATCGAAGCCCAGCGCACGTACCAGTTCGAGGTCTTCTTCGTAGCGGTAGTAGTGGTCGCAGGCTACTTCGGCGTGATGGTTGTTTTTGATTTTGCCCGGCCTTTTTGTGAACGTATCCCAGATAGACGCCCCGCGGCCGTGCGCCGAAGTGGCCCCTTCGATCTGAAAAGCCGCCGTGGCGGTTCCCCAGCGGAAATCCGTACCAAAATCGGCCCTGGTAAAAGGAGCTTTGTGAGCAAGAGTATTTTTGCGGAGTACCTCAGAGCCAGTCTCCACCGCGAGTTCGTCAAAAAATTCCAAAGCAGTTCTGCGTTTTATGTTCTGATGCTGTGCACGTGGTAGTTAAAAACGCATTCCGACCGGGAAAGATTTCGCCCGGCTTAACGATTTGTTAACATTGGCAAAAATTTAACATTGGCCCCCGCGCCGGGAGTCTGTCCAGAACTTTATTCTGGCCGAAACAGCTTTTTATCCGCGTAGAAAGTACCAAAAGGTACTAGCGAAGCCACAAATGCCCAGAACATTTTGCCCAGCGACCAGCGGTGCAGGTAGCCTACCTGAGCTACCAGCAGCACGTAGGTAATGAACAGCAGCCCGTGTGCCATACCCACCACGTAGTTGGGCTTGGGCATGGCGTATTGGTATTTGAGGATCATTGTAAAGCCAAGGAGTAAAAAAGAGCATCCTTCCAGAAAGGCTATGATTCGAAGCCGGCCCAGGGGAGTGTTGATGAGTTGAGTAAGCATGTTGGTTATTCGTTGGTCAAAATATTCACCAACGAATAACTCATTTTCAAGCTTATTGGTTCTTGTTCTTATGGAAAGCCCCCTACTCGCTCCGCAGCGAATCTACGGGGTTCATGAGCCCGGCCTTCACCGCCTGATACCCTACTGTAAAGGAGGCTATGAAAATAGCCAGAAAAGCGGCTATGGCAAATATCCACCACTCCATATGGATACGGTACGGAAAATCCTGCAACCATTGATGCAGAAAGTAAGCCGCTACGGGCAGGGAGATTATAATAGCGCCAACCACTAATTTGAGAAAATCTTTGCTAAGCAACACCACCACACTGCCCACACTGGCGCCCAGCACCTTACGTACGCCAATTTCTTTGGTGCGGGCTTCTACGGTGAAGGTAGCCAGACCAAACAAGCCCAGACAGGCAATAAAAATGGCCAATAGAGCCGCCGTAGTAAACAGCTTGCCGTACTGCTGCTCTTCGTAGTAGGCTTTCTGATAGCTTTCATCCATAAAGAAGTAGTCAAACGGATTGCCCGGAAAACTGGCCTTGTATAGTTTTTCGAGCGAGGCTACTTTCTCACTCATTTGCCCGGTCGTCAGGCGAATACTGTAATAGACCGTGGATTTCTGCGGGTAAAAAATAATCGGGTCCACCGCATTTTTCAGGTTAGTGTGGTGGTAGTCAGCCACTACCCCAATGACGTCCAGATAGCGCTCATCCCACTTGATTTTGGTGCGTACGGCCACTTCGGGCGACGAAAACCCAAACTCCGCCACGGCCCGCTCGTTGAGAAGTACTTTGGAGTTATCGTTCCAATCGACGGCCGTTTCTTCGGGCGTAAAATTCCGTCCGGCTTTCAGGCTGAGGCCATAGGTGTTCAGGTAGCGATCGCCGATGATGGCAAAGGCGTAGGATTTAAGCTCGTCTTTGGGCCGGGAACCGGGCTGCGTAAAGCCCGACGTGCGGAAGTTGTAGAATCGGCTCGGTACGCTGTTGGAGGTGGCGTACTCCTGCACAAAGCTTTGCTGCTCCAGCGCATACGCAAAGGCATTGCTCCGCGTTGCAAAGGTACTATCCTTGCCAATCTGCGGTCCTGATACAACCAGCAACTGCTCGGTATTGATCCCCAGGTCGCCGTTTTGCAAATGCCGGAGCTGGCTGTAAATCACAATTGTGGCCAGAATCAGGCAGGTAGAGATGGCAAACTGACCTACTACCAGGCCTTTACGCAACCATACGCCCCGGCGACTGCTGCCTGTTTTTCCTTTTAAGGTTTCGATTGCCTTAAAACGGGACAGAATCCAGGCCGTATACAGGCCCGAGAGCAGCGAGCCTACCCCCAAAAGCGCCACCCCATACGCCCAAACCGACGTACTGCCCAGGATGCTCAGAGACACTTCTTTGCCGATAAGATCATTGAAAAAAGGCTGTAAAGTACTAACCAGAATTAGCGCCAGGCCAAAACCCAGCGCGTTGGTCAGCAACGACTCGCCCAAAAACTGGGCGATCAGGTTGGAGGAGGTAGCGCCAATGGCCTTTCTGACTCCTACCTCGTTGGCGCGTTTGAGGGCGTTGGCGGTAGACAGATTAATGTAGTTGAACCAGGCAATGAGCACAATCAGCAACGCAATACCCGCCAGCATATACACGTACCTGACGTTGCCGGTAGTTTGCAGCGGCTCGTCGAAAGACGCGGCCAGGTGGATGTTGGTGGCAGGTTGCAGCCGAAACACCACCCCGTCGTTTTCTTCGCTGCGTTCTTGCCGGAGCGCGTTCAGCTTTGCTTCCAAAGCCTGGTGGTCGGCCTTTTCTTTTATCAATAAAAAAGCATTGATGTACTGATTGTCTAGATTATCGAGCCGTACCCAGTCGTTGCCGTTGGTATTTGTAGGGTTTTTCAAAGTTTCGAGCGAACATACCATATCGTACCGGATATCCGACTGTTCGGTCATATCTTCAAAAACTCCCCCTACCGTATAGGTGGTTTTGCCAAACTGATTGTGGAGTAGCAGGGTCTGACCCAGGGGGCTGGCAGCGGGAAAGTATTTGGTAGCGGCACTTTCTGATAAAAAAACTATGTTGGGCTGCCGCAGAGTAGTGGGGTCACCTTTGAGGAGCGGGAAGCTAAAAAACTCGAAGAAATTACCATCGGCGTATCCAATGGCCTCTTCTTTGAACGATACCCCGCCGTCGGGCTTCTGCACCACCCCCGAAGCAATACCATCTGCAAAGCGGCAATATGTTTCAATCTCCGGAAAACGATCCTGCGCCAGCGTTGCCCAACCGGGCTCTACTTCGCCCCAGGAGGTACCATTTGGCGCTACATTCATGATGCGGTACATACGGTCTACATGAGTATGGAACTGGTTCACGCTTTTTTCCAGACTGACGTATTCCAGGATAAACACAAAAGCCGCAATGCCCAGGCCTAGTCCCAGAATATTGATCATACTGAACACGCGGTTGCGGAGCAGCGTACGAAAGGCGATTTTAAAGTAGTTGCGTAGCATGGTAATTTTTAGTTTAGGTTTTTTCCGAAGGCTGATTTATTGATAACCAAGGGGATGCAGGAGAAGTCATGAACGAAGGATCTGATTCTTTGCCGATTTGGGAGCGGCTGCGTCTTTCTCAGATCCTCCGTTTACAACTATTTATGAGGTTTCATGGCTATATCCTTAGTATGTAAAAGCCATGCCAACGATAATTCCTTCTGATTATCAGAACTTTATACCTATATAAAAAAACAGAAGTGTCCGCAAGCGGACACTTCTGTTCGGGGACGAACGCCCCCTTTTCATAGCTAATAGATGTATTTCTTGCTTAGGAGACTGGTACTCAACCTACATGGAAAGCCGACTGCCGATAGCCGACCGCCAGTTACTGATTGACGTACACGCTGCCGCTGCTGGCGGTGAGCTTGACGGGAATACCTCCGCCGTTGAGGCTGCCCTGCACACGGTCTTTCTCCTGGTTTCCAGTGAAATTTTTCAAGGGGATAGAAACCCGGTTGCCACGCAGGTCCAGGTCTACGCCTTTGTTGAGGGGCATATTTACCCGCACACTTCCCGCCGAGGTACTCAGAGAGATAAACTCGCCCAGCTGATTAAAATCGGCCTCGATGCTGCCGGCACTGGTACGGGCCTTCACGCTGGCGGCCAGGTTCTGCATCCTTATAGACCCACCCGAAGTACTGGCATCCAGTTCTCCTTTGATGCCATCGGCCCGGATACCCCCGCCACTGGTTGCGGCGGCAATAGTGCCGTTCAGGTCGGTGAGGGAAATACTGCCACCGGAGGTTTTCAGACGCACATTGCCCATCATGCGTTCGGCTTTGATACTGCCGCCGCTCGTGGTCAATTCTACCTCATCGGAGCAGTTGGAGGCTTCGATGCTACCGCCGGAGGTACGTCCGTGGATTTTCCCCATCAGATCCCGTACTTTGATGCTGCCACCGCTGGTGCTGAAATTCTGCTCGCCAGCCAGCGAAGCCAGGCGGATACTCCCTCCGCTGGTTTTAAGATCGGTGGTAAAAGTAGCGGGGGTGTACACTCTAAAAGAGATAGACAGACCTTGTTTCCAGTCGAAGCTGTTGCGATCTTTCTGCTTAGCCGTGGCCACCACGGTATTTCCTTCGCGGCGTACCACCAGGTCGTACTCTTTGAGGCGTTCTTCTATTTCCTGATCGCTAATCTCCTTGCCGTTCCAGTTGCTGCCCCGTACGTACATTTCTACCCGTACGCCGTTGCTACGGCTACCTTCCACCGAGATAGAGCCCCCGGAGGTAAGTACTTTCAGGGCGTTCAGCGAAGATTCCGAAAAATCTTTGGTCATATAGGGTTGTTCATCGTTGCGCTGGGCGTAAAGATTGACCGTTGCCAGCAGGGCGAAAGCGAGGAAGTACAGTTTTGCGGTTTTCATGGTTTTATGGGGTTGTTTTAGATAGGATGACAATGAGTCGTCAAACGTTGCACCGGTTTTTGTACCAATTACATGTGCACTGACTCACCTGGGTAGGTAAAAAATTCTTGCCCCGAATATTATTTACTGATAATCAAGACAATACGTTTTCCCTAAATAAAAAAATGTCCGCCAGCGAACGGAGATCGTTCACTGGCGGACACCAAAAATATCTGAAAAAACTTTTGAAAAACGTACCTAGTGCATGAAATAGTAGACCAAAACACCCGAAAAGTAGCCCAACAGGGCGTAGACTGAGATGCGCTTGAGGTACCAGATAAAGTCTATTTTGAGAATCCCCATAGCAGCTACACCGGCAGCCGAGCCGATGATCAGGATACTTCCCCCTGTACCGGCGCAGTAGGCCAGCAGGTTCCAGAAGTCGCTGTCGGGCTGGTATTCCGTTAGGGGGTACATGCCCATCGTAGCCGCTACCAACGGCACGTTGTCTACCATAGACGACAGGATTCCGATCAGGGTATTGATGATGTATATGTTGCCAAAGGTCTGGTCGAGAGTAGCGGCCAGCAGGCGCAGGTGCCCGGAGGTATCCAGTGCCCCGACAGCCAGCAAAATCCCCAGGAAAAACAGGATACTGGGTGTATCTATCCGCCGCAGAATATTGGCTACTGCAAAATTACGCCGGGTTTCGGGAGTCTTTGTGCGGTGCAGCAGTTCCGTAAAATACCACAGAACGCCCAACGCCAGCAGCACTCCCATATAGGGCGGATAGTGGGTGGTGGACTTGAACACCGGTACGGATAGCAGGCCGATTGCGCCCAGCGCGAAGAGTGCATTCTGCTCAAAACGGCTGGTACCCACAGAGGCATGAGTGAGCTCATCAGCCAAATGGACTTCGGGCGGCTGGACGGTTCCCCGCAAAAAAAACGAAGCCGCCAGCAAGGGCACCAGCAGGCTTATCAGCGACGGAAGGAACAGCGCCCCCATGATATTGAACGTAGTGACCTGCCCGCCGATCCAGAGCATGATGGTGGTGACGTCGCCAATGGGCGAAAAAGCCCCGCCAGCGTTGGCCGACAGGATTACAAAGCCCCCCAGCAGCCACACGTTTTCCTGTTTTTTGACAATTCGCCGGATCAGCGCGCACATGATGATAGTAGTGGTCATGTTGTCGAGGCCCGCCGAGAGCACGAACGAGACCCAGGAGATCACCCACAGCAGCACCACGCGGTTGGTCGTAGAAATACGATCGGTAATAGCCCGAAATCCGTCGTGGGCGTCTACCAGCTCCACGATGGTCATGGCACCAAGCAGAAAAAACAGAATGCCGGAAATTTCGCCAAGGTGTTCAAAAAGAGACTCGTTCAGGAGTTCGTGCATGTCTCCAGATGCACCGGCCTGAAACGCCGGCATACTTTCAAAGCCAACCAGTAGTACCAGCCAGCAAAAAACACCGGTCAACAGCGCCGTAGCGGCTTTGTCAATTTTCAGGGTGTGTTCGAGCGCAATCAGCACGTAGCCGAGTATGAATACGCCAACCAGAAGTAGGCCCATAGCGGGAAAAGGGAGGGAAAAGTGAAACAGAATTATAAAAATCTTCTGCCCACAAAACTACTCATGACTGAGTAATATATTGTTCTAAGAACTGAATATGCTGCTTCTGCTCCTGCATAATCGAATTGACGATATCCCCTATACTTACTACTCCAACCACCCGATCGTCTTCCATCACGGGCAAGTGTCTGATCTTTTTGCTACTGAAAAGCCCCATACATTCCTGAATGCTCATATCGGGCGAAACGGTGAAAACCCTGGGCGTCATTACTTCGGAAATGGGCGTACTTTTGGCTTTCCTACCCTGTATGATTCCCTTACGGGCGTAGTCACGCTCCGAGAATATACCCACGAGTTTTTCGCCATCCAACACTACCACGGCCCCTATGTTTTTCTCAGCTAACAAGTGCAGCGTATCAATTACCGAGGTATCGGGGCTTACGTTGTAAATGGTGGAAATGGCTTTTTGTTCCAAAATTGTTTTTACCGAGATCATAACCGTATCATTTATAGTTAAGTAGATGTTAGGAATAGTGATTCAATATAGACACTACCTCTTTTATTTACAAATATTTCCTTGAAATTTATTATGCCTTTCCGGTCCTAATTTTGTATATTAGTATTCACCAAAAGCAAAACCTATGTTCCCCGTCATACTTTTGTCCATTTTGCTGGTACTAGCCGGTTTTCTCCTGCTCAGTGTCCGTCTGCTCTTTGTCAAAAATGGGGAGTTTAAAGGTACCTGCGCTAACAACAATCCCTTTATGCAGAAAGAGGGCGCGGCCTGCGGCGTATGCGGACGCCAACCCGGCGAGGCCTGCGCGGAGGCAAAATAGATTGGGAACTCTATATTTTCTCACAACCAAAAAGTGCAGGCCCGGAAGTTACCCGAGCCTGCACTTTTTGGTTCAACTATTTTAACCTTATTTGTTACTCACCAGCCGCCGCGGTCGCCGGTGCCCCTGATGTACCATACAATGCATTAAACACCAACTTGAACGTACCATGCGACTGCGCCCGAAACGTTATTTCCGGCCCGAAAGCGTACAACTTACCCGCTCCCACTTTGGCTTCGAAGGCCGTGACGCCCCCCTGCAAATAGGCCTGCCCCCACGCCCAGCCGCTGCGCAGCGGTGTGGCCGAGTCAAACCACATGATCGGCTTGACAGTACCCTGCGCCAGAGCGTCGGGTGCGATGGTGAATACGGGGCTATTCTCAAAATACACATCTGCCTGCGCGGGCATGCCGCGGCTGATGCTCCGGGTAGAGTCTACGCTTACGCGCAAGATACTGCCGGGGATGTAGTACTTCTCACCAGGCAGGCGTTTTTCGCTGCCATCGGGCGCAATTTCCACGAGCGAATTGCGCACGGGTAGTTTCAGGTGGTAGGCCAGATTGGTACTGCTGCCGATGGTCAGCACGGTGCCACCCGCTTCCATGAACGCTTTGAGCGCTGCGGTGGATGTATCGGCCGTCATACGACCCAACTGATCGCGGTATTCGGCTGGTATTTCGCTGGCCTTAGGCTCACGGCGCGCGTACCCCCGGCCCGATTCGCCACCCGTGGGAGCCGGAATAGCCCCCGTTACAAACAAAATTACATCGTATTTCTTGCGCAGATCGCCCGCATTGATAGTGGGGGCGTACACTACCTCTACCGGAAAACGGAACTGCTCGCTGATCCAGCGTACCCAGCCCGAGGGCATGGAACCGCCGTAGGTATCCCAGAGGGCTATGCGCTGCGGTGCAATTTTCACCATAGCGGCAGGGCGTTTGGCTACTCCCTGTACCCTCAGGCCGAGGTTAGAGGCGGCTTTGCCCAGAATAGCCTTAGCCTGCTCCGAGGCAGGCACGAAAAAGGTTCCGGCCACCAGGTCGGTGGCTTCCGTAGTACGGTATACGTCTACTTTGGCTTTGAGCAGATCATTGACCGCCGTAAACGAGTTGTTGGCTTCGGGGCTGAGTAGGTACCCTGCCACCGCGCCTACGTCGGTGAGGGTACCCGCGGGCTGCTGCAATTCGCCGTAGGGAATGGCCAGGAAGGGACCATCGAAGCCATCGAGGATGCGGTCAAACTGCACCCCCATCTGGTAGGCGAGGGTCCAGCCAGCGGCGTCGTAAGGGCGTACAGGCGGGCCGCCGGGGTACTGGAAGTCGTTAGGATGGTCTTGCGGCTCAAACATGTCCAAAATATGCGGCCGGAAGGCCTGACCTGTTTTTACAATGTAGGAGCCTTTGGGGTACTGGCGGGTTCCTACTGTAAATTCGCCCGTAGCCTGGTGTACCTGTACCCCGGCTTTGAGCAGGGCATTCACAAATTTGGCCACCGTGGAAAAATCAGGCTGATCGGCCGAAAGGATGTACCCCCGCGGATCGCGCAGCGAAGGAGTAGTCATGACCGAATCGAAGTACATTTTGGTAGACTGCGCGGCGCTGCCCGTAACCTTGGGTTTCTTTTTACCGGCCTCGATCGCCTCCTCAATTTCTTTGGCCCGCTTGGGGTAAAGCGTCCAGGTATCGGTAGCTCCGCGGTCGATGGCGTTTTTGCCCATACGGTAAATATTGAAAAGCAGCTCATCGCGATGCCGCGAGGCGTAGTCGAGCACGGCGTAGTTCAGCGAAATCGAATAATCGATCGACTGCCGGAAGTGCCACTTCTGAGGCGTAATCGGGAAAGTGGTGGCGTCGGTGGGTATCAACCGATTGGGTACCAGGGGTATGTCCATCGGCGTTGGACTACCGATGATTTCGGTAAGGATACCAATCATGTTGTGAAAATAGGGGGCAGTACGCAGGCCGCCGTTCCACCAGGTAGAGTACACCGAGCCGGCTCTTCTGGTATAGCCAGGCTTGTTTTCGCGGTTGAGGCGGCTATTCATGGCGGCGCCCATCGCATCGAGCCCGGTCAGAATCAGTGGGTCATAGACGTGATTGAAGGGGTCGCGGTAGGGAGGACCAGCCACTACTGTACCCGCCGGGCCGGTTTGGTGGTGGTTGTAAACAATCTGCGGAATCCACTGTACATACAGCTGATTGGCAATGTTGGACGACTCCTTCATGTTCATCATAAAGAAATCGCGGTTGTTGTCGTGGCCGATGTACTTCTGGTACAGGCGGGGCAGGTGATCCGTCGAGCGCTTTTCGGGTTTTTCCTCGCGCATGTACCAGTTGCTGACCAGTTCCTGCCCGTCGGGGTTGGCGTGGGCCAGCAAAATCACCACGTCGTTCAGAATCCGCATGGTTTCGGCATCCTGCCGGCTGATGAGCTGGTAGGCCGTCTCGATCAGTTGGTGCGCTCCTACTACTTCGGTGGCGTGCAGTCCGCCGTCGATCCACACTACGGCTTTGCCTTCGGCCGCCAGCGCGCGGGCCTGCTCGTCGGTCAGGCCCTGGGCGCGGCCCAGCTTTTGGGAAATGGATTTGTACTTTTCCAGCTTTTTAAGATTCTCTGGCGACGACACCACCAGCATGTACTGGTGCCGTCCCTCTTCGGTCATTCCCATATCCACCAGATTGGCGCGGGGCGAAGCCGCCGCCAATTTTTTAAAGTAGGCCTCCGTTTGGGTATAGGTGGCCAGCTTGTAATCGTCCCCGATCACAAACCCGAAGTGTTCTTTGGGAGCAGGGATTTTCTGAGCCTGAG
The DNA here is from genome assembly GCA_950075905.1 of uncultured Persicitalea sp. Taxonomy (GTDB): domain Bacteria; phylum Bacteroidota; class Bacteroidia; order Cytophagales; family Spirosomataceae; genus CATMVR01. Next base: position 13,091 of record CATMVR010000045.1, read on the forward strand.
CGGCATTCAGGGCAACTACCAGCAGCAGGGCAAGCAGTCGGATACGGGTAGATTTCGAAAAATACATGTTTAATCTTATAGAATTGACGTCTGATTATTAATTAGCAAAACAAATATAGTGAACCTGACGGGATGGCAAGAGATTTCTTATCCTGTTTGCGGTAAAATGCCTGCCTTTATCGTCTTTATAAAAAACAAGAACCAACCAGGAGGAACGAAGACCGCCTTTTTTCCTACTCCATCCAATTTGAATTTCATGAAAGAAAAAAACGAAAACCGCCGTTCATTCCTGCAAAAGTCGGTACAGTCTGCGGCCGGTCTGATGGCCCTACCGCTGGTTGCCCCGGCCCTGCAGGCAGCGCCTGAACCCGAGGAGATTTTCCTGACGCGTCCGGCAGTCGCACGCATCAAGTTTGCCGTTATCGGCATGAACCACGGCCATATTTACGGCCAGACAAACGCCGTCATCCGCGGTGGGGGCGAGCTGGTTTCCTACTACGCCAAGGAGCCCGACCTGATGGCAGACTTCAAAAAGCGCTATCCCGAAGCCAAACCCGCTGCCAGCGAGAAAGAAATTCTGGACGACCCCTCCATTCAGCTCGTACTAAGCGCCGGTATTCCCGTAGATCGGGCCCCGTTGGGAATTCGGGTCATGAAAAGCGGGAAAGACTACATGGCCGATAAGCCGGGTATTACTACTCTGGCTCAACTCGCAGAAGTACGCAAGGTGCAGAAAGCCACCAAACAGATTTACTCCATCATGTACAGTGAGCGCTTTGAGAACCGCGCTACGGTGAAAGCTGGCGAACTGGTGAAGGCGGGGGCCATCGGCAAGGTGATCCAGACCATTGGCCTGGGGCCCCACCGCATGAACCCCAAAAGCCGGCCCGAGTGGTTTTTTGAGCTGGACAAGTATGGCGGCATTATCTGCGACATCGCTTCCCACCAGTTTGATCAGTTTCTGTACTTTACCGGTAGCACGGAGGCAGAGGTGGTGGCTGCCCAGGCCGGAAACGTAAACCATCCGCAGTACCCTGGCTTGCAGGACTTTGGCGATGTGATGGTGCGCGGCAATGGCGGCATGGGCTACGTGCGGGTAGACTGGTTTACACCCGACGGACTAAAAAGCTGGGGGGACGGTCGCCTGACGATTCTGGGTACCGAAGGGTTTATTGAGATCCGAAAGAATGTCGATATCAGTGGTCGCGAAGGGGGCAATCATTTGTTTCTGGTTAACCAAAAAGAGACCAAAACCATCGACACCAGCGATGTGGATTTGCCTTACGGCCGGCAGTTGGTGGATGATGTGCTGAACCGGACCGAGACGGCTATGACGCAGGAGCACTGCTTCCTAGCTACGGAACTGGCCCTGAAAGCACAGGCTAAGGCGGAAAAGATTAAGTTGAAGCTGTCGTGAGGGCTGTCGGCTGTTG